>CAZQCO010000103.1:0-11815 GCA_964592225.1 uncultured Bacteroidales bacterium | reverse complement strand
AAATATAGACGGGCTTTAGCCCATTAAAAAAAAGAGTATTTTTATTTTTAAAAATCTACGTCATGCCCTATATCAATATACATGTCCACGCAGTTTGGACAACTTACCAGCGTAAACCTTTCCTAAAACAAGAAATCAGAAATGCTATTTTTCAGCATATAAAAGATAATGCTATACTGAAAGAAATCCGTATAAATATAATTAATGGCTACCTTGAACATGTTCATTGCCTCATATCAATGAATGCCGGACAATGTATTGCTGATATTATGCAATTAATAAAAGGTGAATCTTCTTTCTGGATTAATAAAGAAAAATTAACTGGCAGCAGATTTAGTTGGCAGGATGAATACTGGGCAGTCTCAGTGGATGAATCACAGATAAAACGGGTTAGAGAGTATATATTAAATCAGGAAGTTCATCATCGGAAAAAATCATTTAATGAAGAATTCAACGAATTTATTGAAAAATATAAGTTAGATATGTAAGGGCTAAAGCCCAGCTTAGATTCTTTGCTGCATCCACGGCCTAAAGGCCGTGGTAAAACAAATAATAATTAAAGAATTAAAACTCTACCCTCCAAAATCGTCGAAGTCGATCATTTCTTCGGGAACTCCCAAATCGTAGAGCATTTTCTGAACGGCATCGTTCATCATAGGCGGACCGCACATGTAATATTCTATTTCTTCCGGTTCCTCGTGGTCTTTGAGGTAATTATCGTACAACACCTGGTGAATAAAACCCACGTACCCTTTCCATTTATCTTCAGGCTGAGGTTCGGAAAGTGCTATATTAAAAGTGAAATTGGGAAATTCCTTTTCAATTTTCCGGAAATGGCTTTCATAGAAAATCTCGCGCTTCGACCGGGCACCGTACCAGTACGATACTTTACGCTGTGTCCGCAAGGTTTGGAAAAGATGGAAAAGATGCGAACGCAGCGGGGCCATGCCGGCACCACCTCCGACATATACCATTTCACGGTCAGTGTCTTTTATAAAGAATTCGCCATAGGGACCCGAAATGGAAACCTTGTCGCCCCGATTCCTGGAAAAAATATAGGATGAACAGATACCGGGAGGTACATTCATAAATGCTCCTTTTGAACGATCCCAGGGAGGCGTGGCAATGCGAATGTTCAACATGATAATATTTCCTTCGGCAGGATGATTGGCCATGGAATAAGCCCTGAAAGTCTCTTCCGTATTCTTCAATTTCAGATCCCACATACGATACTTATCCCATTCATCACGGTATTTTTCTTCCACTACAATATCTGCGAAGCTCATTTCGAATTTAGGTACATCGATCTGAATATAGCCTCCCGATTTAAAATCGAGAATCTCGTCTTTCGGAAGCCGAACCACAAATTCCTTAATGAAGGTGGCCACGTTCTTATTAGAAACTACTTCGCATTCCCATTTCTTAATACCGAGTACTTCTTTGGGAACGTGAATTTTTAAGTCCTGCCTCACCTTCACCTGGCAGCCAAGCCTCCAGTTTTCCTGTTGTTCGCGACGGGTAAAATAACCCACTTCAGTAGGAAGGATCGATCCGCCACCATCCAGCACCTGGCAACGGCACATAGCGCAGGTACCACCCCCTCCGCAAGCCGAGGGCAAGTATATTCCTGAACCGGAAAGAGTTGTTAACAAAGTATTACCCGGACTAACGGTCAGCAATTTCTCACCATCGTTAATATCAATGTTGACCTCACCCTGTGGCGTAAGCTTTTTACGTGCGTACAATAAAATGGCTACAAGCAGAAGAATAACCAACAGGAATACTCCGATGCTGATAAAAATAATTCCGAACTGACTGGTTAGAATGATCATTACATACCTGAATTTCAATTACAACTTGATTCCCATAAAACTCATAAAAGCAATTCCCATCAAGCCTGTGATTATAAAAGTTATGCCCAGTCCCTTAAGCGGAGCCGGAATATTAGAATATCGTAGTTTTTCCCTGATAGCCGCTATTCCCACAATAGCCAGAAACCAGCCAACACCTGAACCCAACCCGAACGATGTAGCTTCAAGAATGGAATTATACTGCCGTTCCTGCATAAACAGGGAACCTCCCAGAATGGCACAGTTTACGGCAATCAGCGGGAGAAATATACCCAGTGATGAATACAGGGCGGGTGAAAATTTCTCAACTACCATCTCTACCAGCTGCACCATGGAGGCAATCACTGCGATAAACATAATAAAAGAAAGAAAGCTCAGATCGACATCGGCCAGTTGAGGGCTGAGCCACGAGAGCGCTCCCTCTTTCAGAATGAAATTCTCAAGCAGGTAATCGACCGGAACTGTGATTCCCAAAACAAAAATTACGGCAATTCCTAGTCCTACAGAGGTTTTTACTGTCTTCGATACAGCCAGGTACGAGCACATACCCAGGAAGTATGCGAAAATCATGTTATCGATAAAAACCGACCTTACAAATATGTTAATCAAGTGCTCCATAGTTACTAATGCGTTTCAAGTAGTTCCTTGTTCTTGCTTCGCTGTATCCAGATAATAATACCGACGGTGATGAGAGCCATCGGCGGAAGAATCATCAGGCCATTGTTTTCATATCCAATGTTGTACAAACCCAGTTTTTCCAATACAGGATATCCATAAATGGAGCCGGAACCCAACAGTTCCCGGAAAAAGGCCACAATGACCAGTATCATACCGTAACCCGCGCCATTACCTATCCCATCGAGAAAGGAAGGCCAGGGCCTGTTTCCCAGGGCAAAAGCTTCGAGGCGTCCCATAATAATACAGTTGGTTATAATAAGTCCGACAAATACCGAGAGTTGTTTGCTGACATCGTAGGCAAAAGCTTTTAATATCTGATCGACCAGAATCACTAGAGTAGCGATTACCACAAGCTGTACGATGATCCGGATACGTGGCGGAATATAGTTGCGTATTAAGGATATCACAACATTGGAGAAAGCTGTAACAGCGATTACAGAAAACGCCATCACAATAGAAGGTTTTAATTTCACCGTAACAGCCAAAGCAGAACAAATACCGAGTACCTGGACTGTAATAGGATTGTTTGCTCCAAGGGGATCGCGCAACAATTTCAGATTTTTGGAAGAAAATAAGGATTCTCTCTCGCTGCTCATAGCCGGTTAATTTCTTTTATTTTCAAAAAAAGGTTCATAGCTTATCAGGCAATCGTACAACATAGCCTCCACTCCCTTGCTGGTAATTGTGCCCCCCGAAATAGCGTCGACGCCATAAAGGTCCGAATCATCGGTGCCTCCTTTTACAACTTGTATAGAATGGAAAACTCCATCTTTAAAAAGTTTTTTACCGGAAAAATCTTCCTGAAACCAATCCTGGTTGATCTCCGCTCCCAACCCTGGTGTTTCGGTCTTATGATCGAAAACAGCGCCATAGACCGTATTCATATCGCTTTCCAGCGAAATAAATCCCCAGATCGGTCCCCAGAGTCCTTTTCCTCTTAAAGGAAAGATATAGTAAGTATTGCCTTTGTTAACACAGACATAAACAGGCAACTTACGCGATCCGTTTATTTCGTCGATCTGACTTCTGATGGTGGAACCATCAACTGCTTTCGACTTGATGAATCCGGACAGAAAGCTTTTAAAAGGACTAACTCTGCGCTCCCTGATCAGACTTTCAAGTTTTCCGGCTTTATCAATCTTTGCTACCTCTTTTTTCAGATCGACCTCTATAGCTAAAACACCTTCCATTTTGCTACCTTTCGAATCGATCACATAGCTCTCTGTAATATATTTTTGAAACAAATCCTCGGCATTCTTTTTTGAACTCTCAATATGTACCGATTTCAGAATATTCTGCATGGTCTCCACCTTAATATTCATATCTTGCAACGGCTTGAGCTTCTGAGCCACAACAGAGAGCAACGCAGCTACAAGGATCACCATTACTGCAGAAAAAATGAAAATATATGTATTGCTAAAGCTTTTCATTTCAAACAACTGTTAAAAGTTATGTTTTCGAAGGTTCCACCCTTTTCATTCTGCGTTTTATATTAGCTTCTATGACATAATGATCGATAAGCGGAGCAAAAACATTCATCAGAAGAATAGCCAGCATCACACCTTCAGGATAAGCCGGGTTAAGCACCCGGATCAAAATAGCGAATACTCCCACCAGGAATCCATAGATCCATTTCCCCTTTTCGGTTTGTGCGGCCGAAACCGGATCAGTAGCCATAAATACAGCTCCAAATGCAAATCCGCCAATTATCAGATGCTGCCAGGCCGGAACCGCCATATAATCATTTACAGCAAAAAGATTCAGAATAAAGCCCATAAACAAGCCACCGGCAAACACCGAGGTAATGATCTTCCAGCTGCCAATACCTGTATAGATTAAAATAAATGCACCGATAAGAATGGCAAGAGTCGATGTCTCTCCTATCGATCCCGGAATAAATCCGAAAAACATATCGTGTGGTGTATAGGGCATATCGCTCAGCCTGTTGGCAGCAGCATAGCCCATCACTGTTTCTCCCGAAAATCCGTCAATTACACCGGTACCCTGATTAAGTCCGGCAATCCAAACTTTATCGCCTGACATATGTGAAGGATAAGCAAAAAACAGAAAAGCACGGGCCGTAAGTGCAGGATTCAGAACATTCATACCTGCTCCCCCGAAAACTTCAACTCCTATTACAACTGCAAACGCAGTGGCAACGGCAACCATCCATAGGGGAACATCAACAGGCATAATCAGGGGGATCAGAAATCCGGTGACAAAAAATCCCTCAGGAACATCATGCTTTCTGATTTGTGCAAAAATAATTTCAATGGTTAATCCGGTTACATACGACACTATAATAAGCGGTAATACCTTAAAAAAGCCAAACCGGAAAATTTCCCAAAAGGTTTTATCGGCAAGAAGGCCCAGGGATAAAAAGTGAAACCTTCCCACGTTCCACATACCAAAAAGAAGGGCAGGAACCATGGAAAGAACGACAATAATCATCGTTCGCTTCATATCAATGGCATCGCGTATATGAGAACCCGAACGGGTTACTTTATCAGGTACATAAAGAAGGGTGTCAATAGCATCGAAGAATGATTGAAAGATAGCCAGCTTTCCTCCTTTTTCAAAGTTGGGTTTAA
Organism: uncultured Bacteroidales bacterium; assembly: GCA_964592225.1. Taxonomy (GTDB): domain Bacteria; phylum Bacteroidota; class Bacteroidia; order Bacteroidales; family UBA10428; genus UBA10428. The sequence goes on along the minus strand of CAZQCO010000103.1, from coordinate 6,696 downwards.
TGTTGTCAAGCAGTTTTCGTAAACCTTTCATCAATACATGGTTTTATATCGTACCGGGAACCATCTCCATCAATTCATTTCTTTGTACATCAAATCGAGCCCTTTACGGACTAAGGTTTGGATATCGGTCTTTGAAGTATCAATAAATTCACAAAGTGCAAAATCTTCCTCCACAACTTCGTAAATCCCCAGTTTCTCCATCAGGTCGATATCTTCAATAGAAATAGCTTTCAGTAGTTGCATAGGGTATATATCCATTGGAAATACCTTCTCAAAACTACCGGTAATCATCAAAGCCCGTTTTCCTCCATGAATATTGGTATCGATCCTGAATTCATTCCGGGGCACAAGCTTAGAAAGAAACGATCGTGAAATGCTGAATTTGCTCAGGCCCGGTGAAAACCATCCGAAAAACTCATGATGATTCCCTTCCGGAATTACGGTTATCTGGGAATCGTAATATCCAAGGAAACCGTTTTGTGAAACCCTCGTACCTGTGAGTACATTTCCACTGATATATCGCTGATTACCCTCCCTGACATTTCCATCGGTTAAAGATCGTATACAGGAACCGGCAATGCTTTTATAGTATCGCGGATTTTTCACTTCCGAACCTGTCAAAGCTATTATGCGCGAAGCATCGTACCTGCCTTGAATGAATAATCTCCCAATGGTAACTATATCCTGGGGAGAAATTACCCATACAATTTCTCCTTTATTAATCGGATCGACAAAATGTATTTGTGTACCTACATTGCCTGCAGGGTGAGGGCCATTAAATTTATTGATCTGAACACCTTTTGCGTTGGCAAAGACCGTTGAAGCTGGATAGGTACTGTCAAGATTCAGGTGAACCTTCCCTCCGCTTAATTTCAGGAGAGCATTAATACCTGTCTGGAACTCACTGTTAAGATCTTTCAGAAGAAAATCGTAATCGGGTGCCAGAGGTGATGTATCGAAAGCCGAAATAAATATGGACTTTGGAGTATCCGACGGATTGGCCATCAGGTTATAGGGACGCTGACGAATTGCCGGCCAAAGCCCACTGCTTTGTATGTAATGAATTATTTCCTCACGGGTTAAGGTAGAGGGATCGGCCTGAACGAATTCCTGATATTCAAATTCTTCATCAGGCGAAATGACTACATCGAGAATACGACGACGCTCGCCGCGGTTAATGGCCTGAACAGTGCCGCTTACCGGTGATGTAAATTTTATATCAGGATGGTATTTATCGTAAAAAAGCGCTGTTCCTGCTTTAACCTTGTCATTAACCGCTACTTCCAGCTTTGGTAGAAGATTATGAAAATCGGTAGGTTTTACAGCGAAAAGCTCTGCTCTTTTCGCCTTAATAAAAATTTTTTCAGCTTTGCCTTGAAGGTTAATATTTAATCCTTTTCTAATTTTAATACTATCAGGCATATTCTTAACAGACACTTTACAGATTGTGGCACAAAAATAGCTATTTTTAAAACTTCAGCAAGAATAGTCGGAAAAATCAAATAATGGTATTTCATAAGTAAACATCGGACATTGGAATTGTTTTTATATTTAAAATGCTTTTTATAAATAATTGTATGAGCTTAATACAAAGAATCCGCCACCGTGCTGCACGATACCTGTTGATTACACTTAGTTTTATGTGCTGTCTCCCCATCAGAGGTCAACAGAATCTACCTGTCGTGGAATTTTGTACACCATCTGAAATACGGACAGTACTGTTCTATCGTTCCGGATGGGAACTATCCATGCCGGTTCTCTTTATGAATGAAGAGGAACAGCTGGAACTCCGTTTCGATTACCTGGGCGATCCGGAAAACAATTTCAGCTATTCGATCCAGAATTGCACCTACGACTGGTATGTTAACGATATACAGGAGCATTATTATATAGAAGGATTTAACGATGTACCTTTTTACGATTATCATCCTTCCCGAAATACCACCCATAATTATACACACTATTTCACTTCGGTGCCAACCGATGATCTGAAAATTACCCGCAGCGGTAATTACCTTCTGAAAATATATGATAGTGCCGATCCGGAAAAAATCATGATAACCCGGAAATTCTGCATAGCTGAAAAAAGCGTAACTATAAATGCACACGTAAGACGGCCGGATTACGAAAACCAGGAATTACTGGTTGAAGTAAATCTTGGTGATATGAAATTAATCGATCCGCGGGATGAAATAAAAGTGGTGGTTGTAAAAAACTATGATTGGAACAACCGGGTTAAAATTAACTCTCCTCCACTACTGCGCAACAACATTTTATATTTCGATCTGCCTGACCAGATAGAGGCGGAAGGCGGAAATGAATTTCGGTATTTCGACACCAAAAGTACCAAGCTGCCCTCGGAGCGTGTTGATTATATTGAATACCGGGCTCCTGAATTTCATTATATTTTAAAACCCGATGAGTTAAAACAATACGATCCCTACTTCTCTTCAGCCGATCTGAACGGGCGGTTCTTCATCGAAATCCCCGATGCTTTCGACCGTCATACCGAATCGGATTATGTACAAGTACATTTTACGCTTCAAACAGGTCAGTCCTTAGGTACCGATGTGTATATCTTCGGTGCACTCACCAACTGGCAGGCCGGTGACAGGAATTATATGATCTACAATCCGGATAACCAGGCCTACGAAAAAACGCTGCTGTTGAAACAGGGCTATTACAACTATGCCTATGCCACACGCGACTATAACAGTAATCAAATAATGTTTGATATAACGGAAGGCAACCACGACGAAACCGAAAACGATTACCTGATTTTTGTATATCTGCGTAAAACCATAAGCGATTTCGACCGGCTGGTGGGGTATACTATTGTAAATAGTACAGGAAAAATCAGATGAATCGGGAGTAGATGTAGTACAATTTTGTGGTATAACATGACGATTTATTCTGTATCTTCCTGAAAAAACTTAATAAGTGTTAAAATAATAACTGAATTAATATTCTGATAAGCTGGATGCATTATTGAAGCACGAATACTTAGACATCATATCCCACCTGATAAGTATCAGTTATTCTTCCTTCTTTTTACAGTAATTTCATAACACAAAATCATTGATATGGTTACTACCTATACTGCAGGAAACAAAGGAGATAATATCAGATCAGATTGCTTCATCAGTTTAACGCTCACTACCGGAAAGGGTATTATCATCGATATCAACAGCAGTGTGAAGGCGATGTATGGCGAATCCAATGATGCACTCTTCCGGGATATGCTGAGTTTTTATGGAATTGAACATGCCCGGCTTGAGATTGATGATAGGGGTGCCCTGCCTTTTACCCTGGCTGCCAGGCTGGAGGCGGTAATCAGGAAGCATATCGATACGGATAAAGAATACCTGCTACCCTTGCTGCCACAAAATAGTTATACTACTAAAAGGGATACAGACCGCGTTACAAGGTTATATTTACCGGGCAACAATCCGAAACTTATGATCAATGCCGGAATTTACGGAAGCCATGGAATCATACTCGATCTGGAAGATTCTGTTGCCCCGGACAAAAAATATGAAGCCCGCTTCCTTGTTCGCAATGCACTCAGGTCGGTGGACTTTTGCGGCGCCGAGCGTATGGTAAGAATTAACCAGCTTCCTGCCGGACTAGATGACCTGAATTTTATAGTGCCGCATCATGTTAACCTCATCGTAATACCCAAGTGTGAAAGTGCAAAGCAGGTTTTACAAGTGGATGAGAATATCTCGGAAATACTGGGTCATAAAGGCAGTGAGGTATATCTGATGCCCATTATTGAAAGTGCTTCAGGGGTAATGCATGCCTTCGAAATTGCAGGTGCCTCGGAAAACGTGGTTGCCCTGGCTATCGGTCTTGAAGATTATACGGCTGATATCGGAGTACAACGTACTGCTGAGGAAGGTGAATCGAACTTTGCCCGTTGCATGGTAGTTAATGCCGCAAGAGCTGCGGGCATTCAGCCTATCGATTCGGTGTTTTCTGATATTGATGACATGGAAGCGCTGGCTGAAAATACCAGGAAATCAAAATCACTCGGTTTTGCCGGTATGGGCTGTATTCATCCACGCCAGGTTCCGGTTATCAACGAAATCTTTCTGCCAACGGAAACCGAAATTGAAAAGGCAAAAAAGATAGCTTTTGCCTATGAAATGTCCGAAAAAGAAGGCATTGGTGTGGTAACCATTGAATCCAAAATGATTGATCCTCCTGTTGTCAAGCGTGCACTCAGAACCATTGAACAGGCTATTCATGCAGGAAAACTATCAAAAAACTGGAGGGACACATATGAGCAATAAAATGGTTAAAAACGCTGCCGGCAGAATGGTCCCAACGGAAATAAACGGCCGGCCGGTTATACCATATACGGGAGTTGGTAAATATCATCCCCAGGGCAACAAGCATGCTCCATGCATCGCATCAAACATCGATTATCCCGCTGACGGAAATAAACTCCTGCCTTCGCTAAAAGAGGCACTGGTGAAGTGCGGTCTGAAAGACGGGATGACTATATCAACCCACCATCATTTCAGGGAGGGTGACCTGCTGGCTAATATGATATTCGACTGTGCGAGCGAATTAGGTGTTAAAAAACTGTGCTGGTTTCCTTCAGCATCTTTCCCCTGTAATGCTTACCTGCTGAAATATCTCGACGATGGTACCATCAGTCATATCGAGGGAAGTATGAATGGTCCCCTGGGAAGATACTGTTCCGAAGGAAAGATGAAAAAAACCGCAGTACTCCGTTCTCATGGTGGTCGACACCAGGCAGTACAGGATGGGGAGGTGAAAATAGATATTGCCATAATAGGTGCAGGAAATGCCGATACATTCGGCAATGCCAACGGAGTAAACGGCCCATCGGCCAGCGGAGTGCTCGGATTTGCCCTGGCTGATGCACAGTATGCCGATAAGGTGATTGTTGTAACGGATACCCTGGTGCCCTTCCCCTGTATTCCCTGGCAAATACAGGGAAATTATGTGGATTGCACAGTGAAGGTGGATAAAGTGGGAATTCCTGAAAAAATAGTATCCGGTACCACACAGGTCACACGTAGTCCCGACCGGTTGCTGATCGCTGAGATGACTGCCCGCTTTTGTGATGTGACCGGAATCATACACGAGGGGTTTTCTTTCCAGGCCGGAGCAGGAGGAACAGCCCTCTCCGTGGGCAACTACTTTGGCGACATCATGCGAAAGAAAGGAATTAAGGCTCGATTTGCAAGGGGAGGGAGTAATAAGTACCTGGTCAGCATGCTCGAAGAAGGCCTGGTGGAATATATTCTCGATGGTCAAACCTTCGATCTTGACGGGGTGCGCTCCATTCGTGATAATCCGAACCATGTGATGACCAGTCCGTTCTCAAGCTACAACTACCATAGTAAAGGTAATTTTGCCGGCATGGTGGATGTGGTGATTCTGGGGGCTACTGAGGTAGACCTGGATTTCAATGCAAATGTGGTAACCCATTCTGACGGCTACCTGTTGCATGGCATAGGCGGATGGCAAAACTGCCTCTTCGGGAAAAACGTGATATTGTCCATACCCTTGTTTCGTGACAGAATTCCGGTTGTACGGGATGAGGTAACTACGATTTGCGGTCCGGGGGAGCTCATCGATGTCATCATAACTGAAAGAGGTATAGCAATCAATCCATTACGAACCGATCTTATTGAAAAAGTTCAACATTCGGATTTGCCGATAAAAACCATCCGTCAGCTGAAGGATGAAGCGGAAAGGATTTGTGGTAAACCTCAGAAACCTGTATTTACCGATAAAATCATAGCTGCCATTAAATGGGTAGATGGGACAATTATTGATGTAGTGAAGCAAGTAGCAAATAGCTAAAGGCTAATAGCCAAAGTCAACAAATTAAACTTATGTCAAAACATACTATTGTTACAATGCCCGGTGACGGAATAGGCCGGGTGGTCATGGAAGAAGCCATCAGGGTGATGGAAGCAGCAGGATTTGATGCCCGGTACATAGAAGGAGATATCGGGTGGGAGTTCTGGTGCAAAGAAGGCAATCCCCTACCCGATAGAACAATTAAACTGCTTGAAAAGCACAAAACAGGCCTGTTTGGAGCCATAACTTCAAAACCGAAGGATGAGGCAGCAGCGGAGCTTTCACCGGATCTCAGGGGTAAGGGTTATGTTTATTCCAGTCCTATCGTGGGAATGCGCCAATACTTTAACCTGGACATCTGCATACGACCCTGCCACACTTATAAGGGCAATCCCCTGAACTTTATCCGGCGGGGTCCACGGGGTGATGTTGAGGAGCCGCTTGTAGATGTCGTGATCTTCAGGCAAAATACCGAAGGTTTATATTGTGGCGTGGAATGGAGTCGTCCTGAAGGTATGGTGTATGAAGCGCTGAAATCACACCCGAATTTCATGAAGAACTTCAGCAATGTACCCAAAGAGGAGATTGCCGTATCAACCCGGATTTTTACCAGGAAGGCCACGGAAAGGATCCTGCGCGCAGCTTTTGAATATGCCGTGAAAGAGGGTTATCAATCGGTTACAGTCTGCGAAAAACCCAATGTGATCCGTGAAACATCGGGTATGATGTATAAAATGGCCATCGATTTACAAAAGGAGTATCATAACATCGAATTATGGAATACGAATATCGATGCCCAGATGATGTGGCTGACAAAAAATCCCGAGGACTATGGTGTGATCGTCGCTGGAA
>CAZQCO010000102.1:0-11827 GCA_964592225.1 uncultured Bacteroidales bacterium | reverse complement strand
CTGTCTGTCAGCATCTTTATTTCATCGGAAAATGCGCCAAGAATGGCAATTGGTCCTGAAGTTTCTTTATAATGTTCTTTGCATGCCGGCAGACTCATTATAAGCAGAACCACCAATAGAATAGTATAAGGTTTAATTCGCATAATGAATTGATTTGATCCGGAAAATTAACTATTGAATTGGATGTTTCCAATATCTTTTCATATCATACCAGATTAATTTGCTCCCGAATAATTCAATAGAGAATTTCTTCACTATTTTTGAGTCAGGAATAATCAATATGGAAATTGTTACCATCATCTTTCTGGCACTGGCATATACCTTGTGCGTGGCAACGATTATCGTTCAGCTTCTTTGCTACAGGAAAAATATCGAATATAAGGAAACTATTTTTTTTACCGTTTCCTTCCTGTTTTTAATTATTGCCGTTACCATTACCGAATTCTTCGATATTGAAGGTAAGACTCCTTCCCGTTTTCTGGATATGTCGTTCAATATCTTCTATATATTAGTAGGTGTGACCACACCTATCAATGTCCATACAGAAAGAATTGTTAAAAATGCACGTATCAAAAACCGGATCATCCTATTTTCAGGACTTACACTTTTCGTATTTCTCTTTGTCGGTTATTTGATCCGATTTGAAAATATTAGCCAAATAGTTATTCTGGTTGCCCTAAATATTTCGATTCTTTATTCCATGATCATAATATCAAAAGCAAAGCCATCATTACTGGTATTACATCGTGAAAAAATTGAAAAATTGACAGCCCGTATTTTTATCATATTTTTACCTGTTTATGCATTGGTTATAGTATTGAATTATTTCTTTTCTTTCTATATAGGATCATTTTTTAAAGGTCCAATTGTTCTTTCCCTTATAGCCATTTACCTGGCCCTCACAAAATTGCTTGACGATTTTAAACGATTATCGCTTTTTACCCAACAAAATAGCTGCACTACCGATAAACTCAACCACTTTAAGATAACCAGCCGTGAATCGGAGGTACTGGATTTGCTCATAAAAGGTGAAACCTACCGGGAGATCAGTGAAAAATTATTTATCTCGGTACCTACAGTTAAAACACATGTATCCAATATTTATCAGAAGATGAATATCAATAACAAGGTAGAACTTATCAATCTTATCAATAATTAGTTGCTTTTTATTCGGTTGAATATTAATTACTTATAAGCCTCATACAAAAGTATGATTTCTTTCTTTTTCCTAAAAATCATACTTTCTCCCGATTGATTCATAGCTCATTTCCCTTTTTCTTTGTCTTAAATTTTAGTTTAACAAATCATGAAAACATTTCATCTATTACTTTTAAGATGTTGCCGAAAAAGAACTATAGTTTTATCTTTCGCTGTGTTATTGTGCTGTATGATCCAAGCGGAAAGCCGGGTACATCCGGTCTCAATCTCATTTTTAAAACAGAGCTGGGGCTTCCCAACTAGCATTAACAGGAATTTTTCACCCTTTTTCCCCGGTCTGACCGCCGGAATATGCCGTTTGCGCATCGATAAGATGATTTCATTCCCACAGTCGGCGTATCTGGGATATTTCTATAACGGCGTAGCCGGATCGGCCCTGTACTTATATGGCGACCAGGGAATCCGTTCCAACCTTAAAAGCGGATTCTTCGCTGAATTTTCACTCGGACTCGGATATTTTCATGCTTTTCATGCAGGTGATATTTATACAAGAAACAGCAATGATGAATATGAAAAAGTAATCGATTTTGGCAAGCCATCATTTATGTTCTCAATGTCTCAATCAATTGGTTTTGATCTGTCCAAAAAATTCGGTATTCCAATCACCCCATTCATTAAATACCAGTGTACGGTCAGCTATCCATACTTTGATAAGGTGCTTCCCATTCGTCCCAGTAAAATGTTACATCTTGGGACCTTGATCTATTTCTGAAATTGTAACTAATAAAAATCTAGAAAATGAAACATATATTTATTGTTACAGGAATCGTATCCGTTTTTACGTTTACCGCCTGCCAGAAAGATACCATTACCTCAAATAGAATTGATAATTATCACGACTATAGCAATCATCCGAAAGACTCTGCGTATTTGGCAGTAGTTAAGAAAAGTTACGATAACGGCTTACCTGGAGTGAGTGCGTTGGTCTATACACCCAACGATGGATTGTGGGAAGGAAGTGCCGGATATGCCAGCATCGAGGACAATGTACCTATGACACCTTCGCATATTCAGTATGCAGCAAGCATTCCAAAATCGTTTACTTCAATAGCTGTCCTTCAGTTAATTGAATCGGGTAAGTTAGGACTTGATGATCACATCGCTGAATACCTTGATGAAGATGTAAAGAAAAACATCTCTAATTGTGATAAAATCACCATACATCAATTACTGAATCATACTTCCGGTATTCCGGAGTGCATCGATATCGAGTTCATTACCTCATTTTTCAACGATCCTTCATACTATTACTCATTAAAAGAATGTTTAGCCTTTCTCAAAGGAAAAAAAGCATTGTGGGACCCTGGCACTGATTACTCTTACTCAGATGCTAATTTCATTCTGCTGGTTCTGATCATCGATAAGATAGCGGGCGACCACACAACAATCTTCAGGGAAAAAATGTTTCAGCCACTTGGTTTAGAAAACACATATTACAGTTATTCCATCAATCATAATACTGTCGAAAACCTTGTGTCGGGTTATTGGGATATTTATGCTGATGGCCATCTGGAAAATATTACCGAATGGGAGGATGCACTAACATCCTATCTTAAAGGTGATGGAGGAATGGCAACCAATTGCTATGACCTGTCATTGTTTATTCAGGGAGTATTTAACGGATTGCTTGTTTCCGATGATAACATTGAGAAAATACTATCGGACACAGTACATAATCCTCATGCCGACGAGTGGATCAACGACTCATATAGCCTCGGCTTTATGGTTATTCACAATGGATATGGCACATGGTATGGTCATGCGGGAATGGATCCCGGAGCCGCCAGCTTCGTGTTCTATAATGTTGAGCACAATGTGACTATTGCCGCCATGACCAATATAGGTACTTTTTTCTCTAAAAGGTATACAAAAAAACTCTATCACGATTTATGGATAGATCTGTGTAAGGAAGCTTTTAAATACCACTGCATGTGATAGTTTATAATTCAACCTTCCCGATCTTCCTCATAAGTGAAAGGATCTCTTGCTGCCTACGGTACATATAAGGTGAAGGCCTTGCAGGATTTCTTTTACGCGGATTAGGCAGACTTATAGCAATCATGGCTGCTTCGGCACGGGTAAGCTTTGCGGCAGGTTTATGAAAATAATGCTGTGCAGCAGCTTCCACTCCATAAATTCCGGGTCCCATTTCAATCATGTTCAGGTACATTTCCATCACACGTCTTTTGCTCCAGCAGGCTTCCAGCAATATTGTGAAATACAGTTCAAAACCCTTACGAAGATATGTTCTCGCCGGCCAGAGAAAAACATTTTTAGCCGTTTGCTGCGATATGGTACTTGCTCCCCGCTTTCTTTTAGTACTTTTCTGATTGTATGCCTTTGCCTTGCGGATAGCCCCGAAATCAATGCCGAAGTGTTTTGTGAAGTGGTTATCTTCCGATGCAATTACGGCATGAGTCATATGAAGTGAAATTCGTTTGAGCGGTACCCATTGATATTCAAATACAATTTTTTTATCCTCCTTTTTTTGTTCGAAGTATCGCTTAACCATAAGGGGTGTACGACGAGGATGTGTGAATGAAAAACACAGGGTAAAATATATTGAAATTCCAATAAAAGTAAAGATCAGAGTCTTAACAATTAATACAGATCTTAGTATTATCCATTTATAATTCAGTGATTTAATCCAAAAAATAAAGTGCATATTTTATAGGGTAACTTTTAAATATTACGTAAAAATACACCTATTTTTAGAATTGAATAATCTGTTCTTCTCCGTTATAATTGACTATTTTATCAGGATTCTTACAAATTTCAACACCTGTTCCATGTGCTTCACTAACTAATACAATCTGTATAGTCCGTTCTTTTAACATGCCGGGAAATTTACCTTTGCGGTCGCTAATGGTAAGGATTTTATTTTTGTCATCCCAACTAAAATCTATTGTTGCAAAAATACCTTTCTCATAATTGTAATTATCATTCTCATCCTCATAGAGTGTAAACTGCCCATTGGCACCCAAATAAATACGTAATTCCAGTGGATCGGCTGGTTTTTCTGTTGAATATTGGAGAAATGGTCCCATAGGTAATATAGAACCGGGTTTAACATACAATGGAATTATTTCCATAGGTGCATCGGCGGAAATTATTTGCCCTCCTTCTAAAGTAGAGCCAGACCAGAAGTCTATCCAATAAGTACCTTCAGGAAGATAAACACTACGGGTTTCCTGACGCAATTCTTTAGCTTTTTCTTTCTTAAAAATATAAGGGGTTTTCCAAAAAAGTTGCATTCTGGCAGCACCTGTTGAAGAGTTTTCTGTTTCAAGAATAAAGCTATACTCTTTACCCTTTTCCAGATATACTATTTCAGTATATTGTTCTACGCTTGTATATACCATTTGGAGTGTATCTCCATTTAAAATTATCCGCTTTGCATCAAAACTTTTAAGATGAAACTGGTGAGGACCTGTTTCATCTGGGATTAATTTACCTTCCCAGCGAATGGAAAACATGGAATCGGTTACATAATCGGGACGACCTGTATACCAAAAAACATCTATTGTTGAATCTGTCTGTTCTTTCCCTATGTTTTGATATGCGTTGTCCCTATAGTATTTAGTATGTATCCCTTTCAATCCCTCTTTTGTTTTATAATTATGGCTACTTATTAATAGTGAGGATTCTGGTGGACGATGGTACATATACTCAGTTACCGGACACACCATTATAGCCGGACCAAACATAAATTGATCAGCAATAGAAAAAGTATTCTTATCTTCTGTGAAATCCATTGGTAAACCACGCATAATTGTATAGGCCTCATTAGTAACCTTCCAGGCAAGTGAATAGATATAAGGTAATAACCTGTAGCGCAGATTATCAAATTTGATAAGGGTTTCGGTATATTCCCCCATTTCCCATATTTCGCGAGGTGTTTCCGAACCATGCGAACGAAATATTGGAGTAAATGTGCCTAACTGAAACATACGGGCATATAGTTCCTGGTAAGCCGGATCTTTACCTCCATTTATAAAAATGCCATCGTATGCACCAATAACAAACGCTCCAATATCAAAAGTCCAATAGGGTATCCCTGACATGCAATGATTCAGACCAGCTGCAATCTGATGTTTATAAACTTGCCAGCTCGCCCCTATATCTCCTGACCAGGTTGTAGTAGCATTGCGTTGCTGACCGGCATAAGTAGAGCGAGTGAGAATATATGCCCTGCGATCGGAAGTTTCAGCACGCCAGAATTTATAGATATCATCTGTCATTACTAATGAGAAAGCATTTAAATAACGTGCCCAGGTTCCAAGGTAGTTCATTCCCACCTTTTTCATTTCATATTCAGTCGATTCCTTTGTGAGAGCGTTTACAACATCGGGTTCGGTTGAGTCGATCCACCAACCATCGAGTCCTTTTGAATAAAGTCCATTTTTCAAATATTTCCAATACAGTGCATTGGCAGCAGGATTAAATGCATCATAATACTTGAAACCGGCCCAGCCAACAGGAGCATAGAGAAATCCTTGTTTCTTCATTTCAGAATAAATCTCAGTATTTGGACCAAGTGCTGGCCAGATAGAAATGATAATATGAAAATTCATATTATGCAATCTATTAACCATTTCTTTAGGCTTTGGGAAAAGATCTTTATCGAAGAACATACCACTCCAGTTGGCAGCACCATTCCAGTAATCCCAATCCTGAATTATATTATCAATAGGTATTTTAAGGTCACGATATTTTAATGCCACCCCCATTATTTCATCTTGTGTGTGGTAATGCTCTTTACTTTGCCAATATCCATAAGCCCACTTCCCATACATAGGAGCCTGTCCTGTAAGATCACGATAACCTGCTATTACCTGGTCCATATTGTTCCCGGAAATAAAGTAATAATCAATATTGTCAGCAACGTCGGACCATAATGAAGCTATTGAATTGCCATCATCTTCTAAAATCGTTTTTGAATAGTTATCCCATAGAATTCCATATCCATTTGTTGAGATCAGGAAAGGATTTACCGCATCAGTATTGGTTTGGACAAGCTTTACCGTTTTACCCCTGTAATTCATATACCCATACTGGTGTTGCCCTAAACCATATATCCCTTCATCAGGTTTCAGAATAAAATTTTGCTTAATTGAAAATGCCGTGTCTCCTTCATATATAACCTGGTTGAACTCTATCTCTCCTTCACTTAAAACTTGATTATTCTCAGGCGAATAATAGCTTAATATAAGCTCACGGGTATTGATATGTATTTTAATCCTATTCGACTGAATAGTGATTCGGTTTTTCTCCTTAAATGTCTGAAGTTCAATATCAGGAATGTTACTTTTCAGTACCGATAAACTTGTTTTTTCCGAAGTTGATTCAGGAAGCCACTTCACCACTCTCACAATATTATCGCTATAAAACTGAACTTGCAGGTTGGCAGATTTCGTTTTTATAGTAATCCCATTCTTTATTTCCGCTATTTCAACGCGGGATCCTGAACAGCAATATATTAACAAGGATATTGATATTAAAAAGAAGTTAAAAAGGGTTTTATAAGTTCTGAACATAGTATTATAATTAAATTATAGTTCTGATTATCTTACAGTTAAAGATATTGATTAAGTTCCAGAAATAAAACTGACTTCCAATCTCTACACTTCATTTTATTAAATAAAAAGTAAAAATACAGTAAATCATCTTTTCAAGATGTTTAAAAGTTTGTTATTAGGGGATAAAATGTTGCCTTAGAAATTAGATATAAGTTTTCCAGAGATATAATTTTATGATAATCCATCTGCTGTAAAAGTTGCATAAAAACTAGTTACTATAATTAAAAAAGGGGCAATTTTAGTAAAAATTGCCCCGAAATAATCAGATTATGTTTGTCCGATTAATTGAATTCAATCAGCAGTTCGTTGACTTCTTTTGGATTAAAAGGTGATAAATTATTTGTCTGCCCAATCAGTTCAGTATACTCATCTCCCGGCAATGTGCCTCCCTTAATAAATCCCTCTTCATCGAAGAATCCGGGGGCATCGGCATTCCGTAAGTAGGCTGCCAGCTCGGTGCTGTCGGGATGTATTCCAAAGTTGTCATAGAACCATTCGTTTACTTCTTCGGTTAAAACATTTTTAATTGAATATTCTTTTAGAAGAACATCACGATCATCTTCATCGAGGCTACTTGGAGGCAGACCTACTTCAGCCACTGCTATATTTTGTTCATCGAAGCCTGCTGCAACAAACGACCAGCTAAAACCTGTACGTTCAGTGAAGAATTTAGCATTAGGATGATCGGAATTACCAAATACATCAACACGATCGTCATCTTTACCAACATACATTTTGAGGCTATTCATTGCAAAGGGTTCGAGTCGTGGATCAGGCAAGGGCAGACCGGCAATTTCAACAATCATATAAGTTTCGTAATCCCCAGTTCCGGCTTCGGAATATTCGATCCGGAAAATAGCATCGAGCCATTCACGGTCGTGTTGCCTATCAATATTGTAGGGTTTCAACAGTGCTATACCTTCAATCGGGTTTCTGTTCCAGAATATCTGCAATGCCCTGCCTCCATCAGGTTCATTTTCCGATTCAGCATCGGTAATGGTCAACATAAATTCCCACGTACGTTCTGAATATTCAGCCTCTTCAATTACAACCAGGTTCTTAACCCTGTTATCATCATCGCTTTGAAAACTGAGCGACATGGGTTCATCTATATCATACAGTGCAATGGCCAGAATAATATCCTCAACAATCTCCGATGCTCCTTCTCCAACAGCAATAAATGTGTTCAGATGAGCATAAATCTCATTCCCGGTCACGGTATCAGCCTCGCCTTCTTCAGCCGACTTTTCTCCCACGGTACCAGTAGTGTTTTTACTAAGTGAACTGGGTATGTCCACCTTAAATCGGGAAGGAAGAATTCCCTGATTTTCCTTTGGGTTATTTATATTGTCCTCTTCACAACCCTGTATCAGCATAGCTATGCCAATAATTCCGATTAAAAATATGTTTTTCAGTGTTTTCATAATACTACTTTTATTTAGTTGATTTTTTATTCATTTATAATTGCTCCAGTAGTATCACACAAAACATAATTTTTACCCTTATCCGTTGAATTAAATTTTCTGCAACTATCCATTAAATAAATTTATTGAATGATGGAAATAACTTTCTGTATCATGCGATAGTTAATACTTTCAGCAGAATACCTGTCAATTAATAATCATAGGATGGGCCAATTCCTTTTGATACGGAATCAGAAACACAGATGCTGGTTCTACAATGAAATATGCTGGAAATTTTAATATTGGAATAGCTGTTACTCCAGATTAGAAATAATGGTTTTGGCTATTTCTTTGAATTCTTCAGGAGAAAGTTTCAGCTTGGGATTGGCAAAATTCAGATCACCAATATCGTTTAAAGGTATTAAATGTATGTGCGCATGAGGTACCTCAAGTCCAACAACAGCAATACCGACTCTTTTGCATTCAACCGATTTATCAATGGCACGGGCAACCTTTTTTGCAAAAAGATTTAATTCTGCCAACAAATTGTTATCAAGATCGAAAATATAATCCACCTCTTTCTTGGGAATTACTAATGTGTGACCTTTTGCCAAAGGATTTATATCGAGAAAGGCTAAAAATTTATCATCTTCCGCAACCTTATAACATGGAATTTCTCCATTAACGATCCGGGTGAATATTGTTGCCATGTTAGTTAATTTTTAATAATTCAGATCTTAGCGTATTATCGGGTAATCTGGATAATTTCGAAAGGAATTGTCCCGGAAGGAACGGTAATATCAACCACATCTCCTACTTTCTTACCCAGAAGTCCTTTTGCTATAGGAGTATTAACAGAAATCTTACCTGCTTTTAAATCGGCTTCACTCTCCGATACCAGTGTATATACCATGGTGGTATCGTTACTTTTATTCTTAATAGTTACTTTATTGAGTATCTGTACTTTGCTGGTGTCAATCTTCGATTCATCAATTATTCTTGATGTAGCTATAATTTCTTTAAGCTTGTTGATCTTCATTTCAAGCATCCCCTGTGCGTCTTTGGCAGCATCATATTCAGCATTTTCTGAAAGATCGCCTTTATCGCGTGCCTCAGCAATAAGTCTTGAGATGGCAGGCCGCTCAACATTCGTTAGCTGATCAAGTTCTTCCTTTAACTTGAGTAATCCTTCTTCTGTGATGTAAGAGTACTTTGACATGGTTAATCCTCCTCAGGTCTTTTATGCAATAAAAACAAAAAGAATCCCGCCGGTTAACGGAACTCTTTATTCTGCAAAGATAATAAATTATTTAAATACTAATCAAGTGTAAACATGTTATGTGCCTGATTAATAGTTGTTATTGATATACTTTGGATTAAGAATTTCAGCAAATATTACTGCTTTCCTCAGGTCAAAAGCATCTTCTTCAGAAATTTCCACATCCTGTAAGTCTGTTATTTCATGCTCCGAATCAGCAATGGCCGTATAGAGGTCATCAGGTATTTGAATATCGTATTCATTTTTTTCATCAGAAATCATTTGTTCCACCGTAGAACTTAATGCTGCAATCCCTTCCATCTCTTCCACTTTATCAATCGCCTCAACCGGTTCAACAGACTTCTCAGCTTCCTCTATGAATTCTTCCGGTTCGGGAGCCACCTCTATATCATTATATTCTTCTTCTTCCCAGGGTGATTCCTGTTCCGGGACAGTAGGTTCAAAAAATACATCAGGAAATTCCGGTTCCTCAACATTCGGTTCCAGTTCTTTTGCTTTGCGCTTACTATAGTTGCGGTATGCATTAAGAGCCAAACCAACCACTGCAGCAATTATATAAAACAGAATTTCCATTCTGCCATTTCCATCGGCTAACTCCATGATCTATTTTTTATTTATAACAACACATTATACAATCAGAAATATTCACATTCCGAATACGTTATATACTATATTTGTGGTGAATTACCTATTCATGAAACATTCAAATTTACATTTTTTCCTGATTTTTAGCCTGCTTCTTGTGCTTATTTCTTCTTCCTGTAAAAAAGAAGAACGACATCCCATTCCAAACGTCTATGTCAATTTCACGATCAATTTACAATCCGATCCGGAATTTTTCCGGCTTCGGGCCCAGGGAACTTCTGTAATTATCACTAGTTCCACCCTTGGTATATTTAACCTGGGCTACAATAATAATGGTGTTATTGTCTACAATGCAGGCGACGGCGAATTTAATGCTTTCGATCGTACCTGCCCTCACGATTTACCTGAAAGCATTATTATCGAGACTGATAATCTGAGCGGATTTGCGACCTGTCCGCAATGTGGTTCGGTATACGTTTTCCCCAGTGGGGGACAACCCACATTAGACAGTCCTGCAAGATGGCCGCTAAAGACTTATCATGCTTTCTATAATCCAAATACCGGCGATCTGATAATATCAAACTAATTTCCATTGACATCTATCAGGTGCACAGAAAAACAGTATAAGTTATCCTAAATAGTATTATATGTAATTAATACCTGTAATGTTCAGGTTTATAAGGACCTTCAACAGGCACTCCTAAATAATCGGCCTGTTCCTGTGAGAGCCTGGTAAGTTTTACTCCCAGTTGACCAAGATGAAGTCTTGCAACTTCTTCATCGAGTTTCTTAGACAGACGGTAAACACCGATTTTATAATCCTGCTTCCAAAGATCGATCTGAGCCAATGATTGATTTGTGAATGAGTTACTCATCACAAAAGAAGGATGACCCGTTGCGCAACCCAAATTAACCAACCGACCTTCAGCTAAAAGGAAAATAGCATGCCCATCGGGAAAAATATACTTATCTACCTGTGGTTTTATGTTGATCTTTTTAATACCCGGGAAATTGTTAAGCTTATCAACCTGAATTTCGTTGTCGAAATGTCCGATGTTACAAACAATAGCCTGATCCTTCATCCTGGCCATGTGCTCACTAGTGAGGACATCCTTGTTGCCTGTAGTCGTTACGAAAATATTTCCTTCTTTAAGAGCTTCCTCAACTGTAGTAACCTCGAAGCCTTCCATAGTCGCCTGAAGGGCACAAATAGGATCGATTTCAGTGATCAGTACCCTGGCTCCGAAACCACGCATCGATTGGGCACACCCTTTCCCGACATCGCCATATCCGAGAATTGTTACAACCTTACCGGCAACCATAACATCAGTAGCTCTCTTAATACCGTCGGCAAGTGATTCGCGACAGCCATACAGATTATCAAACTTCGATTTTGTAACAGAGTCATTGACATTGATGGCAGGAAAGAGAAGTTCTCCTTTTTCAAGCATCTGATATAAGCGGTGAACACCCGTAGTAGTTTCTTCCGAAACACCTTTCATCTCTTTCACTGCCCGATGCCATTTCTGCGGATCAGCTTTGAGTATTTTTTTTAATAATTCAAGAATTACTTTTTCTTCCCTGTTCCCGGGAGTTTTATCTAAAACTGATGAATCATTTTCAGCTTTATAACCAAGATGCACCAGAAGAGTAGCATCACCTCCGTCATCAACAATCAGATTAGGCCCCTTACCTTCGGGAAATGTTAATGCCTGTTCGGTGCACCACCAATACTCCTCGAGTGTTTCACCTTTCCACGCAAA
>CAZQCO010000101.1:0-12051 GCA_964592225.1 uncultured Bacteroidales bacterium | reverse complement strand
AGGCGGAAAAAAGTTTATAAGTCATGCAAATACATTATGTTTCATATTATTTTATTTAAAATTTACTTGAACACGAAAAAAAAGCAACAACATTTACTAAATCTGTTGTTCATTTCTTATGATAACTATGGCTTTTTCGAAAAGAAATAATTATCGTATATTGATTTTTTGTTGACAAGGTTTTAATATGATAAATTTCACTATTAAATATGGTTTCGAACATAACCAGTAAAGAGGATAAACAAAATTATCAGCTAACTATTTTCGAGAGTGCGTTGATTGGTATGCTTATCTTTTCTTCGGAAAATAAAATCTTGAAGTATAACAAGGAAGCTGAAACATTGTTTGAAGATCCGGGGCAACTAAACGAAAAATCATTCGATGATCTCTTCATTATTGATCTACCTTTAGATTTTAAAAAATTGTTTTATGGTTCTGATAAAACTATTAATCCCTATTGGGAAAATATCTTGCGGATTAAACGAAAAAACAAGGAAATACTGTGGGCAAATGTTCGTTTAAATAAGATCAGTAATAAAAATATAGGCGATGAACTGATCTTATGCCAAATACATAAAATTTCAACATTCAACGATCCAAAAGATAAATTGGAGTATAATGCTCATTTGCTCGTTGAGTTAATAAATAATATCCCTGATAACATTTTTATTAAAGACACAAAAAGTCGATTTATATTAGCAAATACATGTGTTGCAAGATTAATGGGAGCCAATGTCCCTGATGAAATCCTGGGCAAAACTGATTATGACTTTTTCCCGAAGAAATTGGCAGGAAAATACCGTAAAGATGAACTTGAAATTATTGAAGCCGGGCAAGCAAAATTGAATATAATTGAGCAGGTAATCGACAAGAACCGTAACCGTAAATGGTTTTCAACTTCAAAATTACCCCTGAAAAATGAAAAAGGTGAAATTATTGGTATCATGGGAATTGGCCGAGATATTACTTTGCTCGTTAAAGAACAAAAAGCCTTACGAAAAGCTAAATATGAGGCTGAAAAGGCCGATAATCTTAAATCAGCATTTCTGGCCAACATGTCACACGAAATAAGAACTCCTCTCAATGGAATATTAGGTTTTAGCCAGTTCCTTTTGCAATATATTCCTCCCGATCCGAAAGCTGAAAAATATGTCGACTTTATACTTCAAAATGGTGTACGACTTTTAAACCTAATTTCAGATATAATTGATGCTTCGAAGATTGAATCAAAACAACTCGAAATTATAAAACGGACCTTTTCTCTTAATGAAATTTTCATTCAATTGGAACATTCAACACTTGAAAGTCTCAGATTATATAATAAAACACATATTACACTGGAAACTGAATTATCTCTTCCCGACAACGAATGTTATATTTACAACGATGATCAGAGAATAAAACAGGTGCTTCACAATTTTCTGGTTAATGCTATAAAATTTACACAGCAGGGAAGTATAAATTTTGGCTATCGCATTGTTGAAAAACGTTTATATTTCTATGTTAAAGATACTGGCATTGGTATAAAAAGTGAAGACTCCCATACAATTTTTAAACGCTTCACTCAGGTTGATAATTCTTTAGGCCGAAAATATGAAGGTACCGGTCTGGGATTATCAATTGCAAAGGGTCTTATACTGCTCTTGGGAGGTGAAATAGGAGTTAATTCACAAAAAGGCAAAGGTTCAGAATTTTTCTTCACTCTTCCTTACGTTAAAAAATCACCCGCCATCCAGATGATGAATAAGGAAACCGATTCTCCTGAACAAAAAAAGATTTAATTCATTGGTTTTAGTTTTAATCAGATCTGATCTTTTATAATATGATACTGTATAAAAAATGCTTATATATGCAGTCACTCAGTCGATAATAACCATTTCCTGTGCCAAATTGCGTTTTGTCCGGCTCTTTTGTTCCTTCTTCAATGGTTTCCCGATAGCAACAAACGATATTAATTGCCAGGGATTCTCTATACCCAATATTTGTTCCAGATTCTTGCGTGCAAAGAGAGGCCCTGTCATCCAGCATGTTCCATAGCCTTTTTCAGTGGCTGCCAGTAAAAGATTTTGAATACTGGCTCCCGCACTTTGTAAATCCGGAAAATTTTTAATGCGTTCCAGTTCCTCATGTGTTAGTGCAACTCCTTTTTCGAGATCCGTTTCATAAGAATGCCCCGCTAATGCTATAAGCATTGGAGCATTCCTGAAAAAAATAGAAAACCAGGTAACCTGATTCTTAAGGATTTTTGCCATACGCGAAGCACTTTCAGGTATATCTGCTATTTCATTAACAATAGTAGCCACCATTTTCTCAAGCACATCGCGGTTGCTGATAATGTAATACTTCCAGGGTTGATAGCTATTTATACTGGGTGCTAATCCTGCGAGGCGAATTATCTCCCTGATGCTATCCATGTCGAGTGGTTCGGAATTAAATTCCCGAACACTTGTTCTTGCTTCAATGACAGATACCAAATCCATAGTTCCTATTTTTATTCAACATATAAAATTAATTACTTTAAAATAATCTTATCTGCGCGGAAATTAAGTTTTTTCCTAATTTTAAGCTTGCACTATTTCTGATGGAAATCACTGTTCTTTGAGGAGTAAATTTTTCCCACTCTCTCTAAAAATAACAAATTTGAAGTGAGTAAATTTATTCTGAGATATGAATCCATCCTGAATTAGTTATCATTTCGTTGGAGATATATTAACGAGAATGGCTGTTCCACGAAGAAGTCCGTTGCGCAAAATTCGTCAAACCAATATCGTCTATCCTATAATTTTGGGCGTTGGAGTCGTTGTATTTTTATTTCTTCGAAACTTTGATCCCTCCATTTTTAAAGAAATAAGTTTCAACCGTTTTGCAATTTTATGGCTGATGGTTGCAATATTCCTTATGGGAATACGCGATGCAGGCTACATGATAAGACTCCGTATTCTTAGCGATGCCCAGTTAAACTGGCGACAAGCTTTCAGGATTATAATGCTCTGGGAATTTACTTCGGCCA
Organism: uncultured Bacteroidales bacterium; assembly: GCA_964592225.1. Taxonomy (GTDB): domain Bacteria; phylum Bacteroidota; class Bacteroidia; order Bacteroidales; family UBA10428; genus UBA10428. The sequence continues at coordinate 9,041 of CAZQCO010000101.1, read as the reverse complement.
TAACTCCTTCGGCTATTGGAGGTACCAGTGTTGCTATAATTTATGTCAATAAAGAGGGCCTGAATATTGGAAAATCGTCTGCTGTGGTTATGGCTACATCATTCCTTGATGAACTTTACTTTCTTCTAACTTTTCCTTTACTATTAATATTTATAAGTAGTGAAAGACTTTTTCAACTCGATGGATATAATCAGGGGTCTCTACTATTTTCCAATGATTTCTTTCTTTTTACTTTAATTGGCTATTCAATTAAACTGATTTATTTATTCATTTTAAGCTATGGCTTATTTTTCAATCCCAGGGGTTTAAAATGGCTTTTACTTTGGATCTTTAAACTCCCCGTTCTACGCCGATGGCGCAGAGAGGCTAACGAGGCAGGCAGTGAAATTGTAACATCGTCGCGGGAATTAAGAAAAAAACCTTTTATATTCTGGTTAAAAGCATTTATTGCCACCGCCTTTTCCTGGACTGCAAGATACTGGGTAGTAAATGCACTCTTTCTGATTTTCTTCATCGTACCCGATCACTTTCTGCTTTTTGCCCGCCAACTTGTTGCCTGGATTATGATGCTCATCTTCCCAACTCCGGGAGGAAGCGGAGGATCGGAATGGGTGTTTTCCCATTTTTTCAGGGATTTTATACAGATCAATTCTGTTCACAAAGAATCATTCTCACTTGTACTTGCTTTCCTCTGGCGACTTATTAGTTATTATCCATACCTTCTGATAGGAACAATAATTTTCCCACGCTGGATCCGTATGAAATTCGGTGCGGGTAGTAATAATAAAAATTGAAAAAATCCTCATTTAGTCAGTTAAATAAACGTTCATAACTGTACTTCTGAAATTGCTGTGAAAATGGGTATATTTGAGTTGTGAGTATTTAATTATTTAATTAATTATTTTAAATATTCATGAAGATTTAATAGATTTAGTTTATATAGTTACTGATATTGAACGGAATTCAGTTTTAACACGATTTTTATGACGGTAACGGACCAGGATTTTCAACTATTTATATATGCTTTAAAGACTTCTTCAAAATATGACTTCAGTGAATATTCTGAAAAATCGCTTAAAAGAAGATTGACAAAGATATTAGCCGATAACAAGCTTACTATTAATGCATTAATTAATAAAATAAAGAATGATGCCGGATTTGTTGAAAAGATAGTTAAAGAAGTTACCGTCAATACAACTGAACTCTTTCGTGATCCGCCGGTATGGCATGCATTACGCTATGCCATTCTACCTAAGCTAAAACACAATTCCGTCATTAATATTTGGCATGCAGGCTGTTCAACTGGTCAGGAAGTCTACTCTCTGATGATTATCTTAAATGAAATGGAGCTTCTGGAAAAGTCAAAAATTTATGCTACTGATCTAAATACAGATGTTATTGAACAGGCTCAAAAAGGAGACTACAAGTACCGGTTTAATATTGGTTATCTTGATAATTTCGATAAAGTAATTAAAGAAAATCCCTATAACTACGAAGAATATTACGACGTACCCTATGATAAATATTTCCAAATAGATAAGCCTACCGATACTATAAAAATGAATGACTTTCTTAGAGAAAAACCTATTTATAAGAAACACGACCTGGTGAAGGAAGGTAATACACTCTATGTTAAGTTTGATATCATACTCTGCCGGAATGTTATAATTTACTTTAATTATAGCTTGCAAAGCAAAGTCTTCGATTTATTTCACCGGAATCTTTATGATAACGGTTGCCTTTTACTGGGCATGCATGAAACAATTCTTGGCTCCTATTCTGTTAAATTTCAGAAAAAGGGCCATGCATATTATAAAAGTTAATATTTAGCAGCTATGAATTTCAAGCGAATAAATATAAAATACAGATACATCTTCCAGATTGCAATCTTCATAATTTATGCAGTATTGCTAAGTTGTATCTTCCTATTCATTATGAATCGTATCCAAAAGGATCGTGATATTTCCCGGATATTTCAAAAATTACAATCCCAGATAACAGTTAATCACAATAGCTATCAAAACTTCTTACTGAATACGAAAAATGGAGACAGCTTTTATCGCGAAGGAGAAAACTACTATACCAATGAATTCCAGAATTCCATAGCGCTCATAAGGGATTCACTTAGCATTTTAAAGAGCAAAACAAACTATAATAATAGAATAGCTGGAACTGCCTTATTTGATAGTGTATTACAGGGCCTTGATAATTATCAGGCGGTATTCAGACAAACAACTCTTGTATTCAAAGAACTTGGCGACCGAAATTCAGGTAAAATGGCATTGTTAATCAATAGTTCTGAAAATCTTTTGAACCTATTTCAGGGAGTTGAAATACCCGAGATATCCTCTTTCCCCATCCGGTTGATCGATCTGGAATTTGAATATCTGGCTAATCCGGGTAAAGCGAAGTATAATGAGATTATGTATCTGCTTGATGAGTTAAAATATAATCCTGCCCTTTCCGAATCGGAATCTTCTTCACTTCTGATGCTTGATATTGGACAACAAGTTGATACTTATAAAGAATGTCTTGAAGATTTACAAAATACTGTTGATCGCCTCAGTGGCAATAGTGAAGATGCCTTTTACTCTCTGATGGAAACAAGTTTAGCTCAATTGATTACTGCTTCTGAGAAATTAATTGTAACACAAGAAACCATTCTAAAGAACAAAACCAGGTGGTTGATTCTCCTGGGAATGTTAATAATAGTAATCCTTTCCATTTTATATGTCATACAGTTTATAGCTTTCTATAACCGACTTGGCAGACCTTTGCATAATACTATCGATTATTGTTACAGTCTGTCGAAAGGTAAAATTCCCGATAATACGCTTGCAACTGAAGTGCCACTTGAAATATCCTATCTGAATGAAAATTTAAACCGTATTACGATATCGCTTCAGGAAAAGAAAACATTTGTCGACAGCCTTTTAAAACAAAAGTTTGATACTGATTTAAACCTTCAGGGAAAGAATGACACTTTCGGGAAAACACTAATAGCACTTAAAGAAAACATGCGTAAGGCACGCGATGAGCAAATTAAACATGCTGAAGATAATCAGGTACGTAGATATCAAAATGAAGGCATTGCAAAATTTGCTGATATTCTTCGTAATAATAGCGACAATCTAGATAAATTATCTGATATATTTATAAAGGAGATTGTTAATTATCTCGAAGCAATACAGGGAGGTTTATTCCTGCTCGAGAATGACAATGAAACATTAAAATTAGCAGGTGCATTTGCTTACAACCGAAAGAAATACCTTACCCGATCGATTAAGATGGGAGAAAGCCTTGTAGGTACCTGCGCTCTTGAAAAAAAGACGATTAACCTCAGTGAGATCCCTGATGAATATATCGAAATCACTTCCGGTTTGGGTGATGCTCCACCCAATAATCTATTACTCCTGCCAGTAATGCATGAAGAACAACTGATTGGTGTACTCGAAATCGCTTCCCTTACTAAGTTCGATTCCAATCAGATTTCATTAAGCGAGAAAATAACAGAAAGCCTGGCATCTACCATTATTAACGCCCGTGTTAATTCGCAAACATCTGAATTGTTGCAAAAATCGCAGCAACAGGCCGCAGAAATGGCCGAACAGGAGGAAGAAATGCGACAGAATATGGAAGAATTAAAGGCAACACAGGAAGAATCGGCTCGAAGGGAAGAGGAACTGGAAAGTATACTCAATGCTATCGATCAATCATTTTATGTGTTGGAATATGACATCGAAGGAATCATTACCAAAGTTAATCAACGCTTTCTTTACCTTGTAAATCTTTCAACTGAGAAAGTAATTGGCTTGAAGCACTCCCAACTGTTTGGGAAAAGTAGTAAAGCTGATTCATTATTCTTCGCAAATATAGCTGAAGGGAATACAGTTGAACTAGTTGAAAAAGTAGAAGTAAATAATAAACTGCTCGAAATAAAAAATACATTTTGTCCGGTTCGAAAGAAAGCTGGAGACACACTTAGAATATTGAATATAATGACAGTAGTCATTTAAGCTACAATAAGTAAATACATGATAGAGCTTGGAATTGTTGATATAAGAGAAATTATACGATTAATTAAGAATCGATACGATATTGACTTTTCGACTTTTGCACTCACTTCTTTTAAGTACAGGCTCGAACACATTATTGCAAAAAATAATCTTACAAGTCCTGAAAACCTGTATCGCAAACTTACCGATCATCGTGAGTTTTTCGATACATTCATCCACCAGCTATTTGTACCTTCAACTGAAATGTTCCGCGATCCTTCGGTTTGGCGTTGGTTAAGAGAAGAATATTTTTCCAATATGGTCAATGAAGACCTGATCAATTTCAAAATTTGGCTACCCTATTGTGTGTCGGGAGGAGAATTATATACAATCTGTATACTGCTTCAGGAACTTAAACTGCTGAACCGTGTTAAGATCATTGCAACAATCTTTAGCGATACTTCACTTGAATTTATTAGATCTGGTGAGTATCCGCTGAAAAAAATTGAAATTTCAGTCGAAAATTATACCCGTTTTCAGGGAACCGGAGAATTTAATGATTATTACAAACTGGAACAATATACGGCCCGCAGAGATGCCTCGTTAATTAAAAATGTTGAATTCATCAAAGATGATATTAACTTTAATAAAGCTCCAAGAAACGTAAAACTTATCCTGATGCGAAACGTAATGATATATTTTAATCCGACCTATCAGGAAAATGTATTGCATAAAATGTATAACACTTTATCGGGATCAGGTAATTTATTAGTGGGACTAAAAGAATTGATCAAACAAAATCAGAATTCTCACAATTTATTTGAAACTGTTGATATTAATGAAGGTATTTATAAAAAGAAACCGAGCTGACAGGAATGAATTATAAAGCAGTAATAATAGGAGGATCAGCGGGTAGCTTCCAGATTGTAACTCGAATTCTGAATTCGTTGAGTTCTGGCTTTCCGGTGCCTGTACTTCTTTGTTTGCACAGATTGAAACATGTCAGATCAGGTTTTGTTGAAGCACTTTCATTAAAAGCAAATATACCTGTAAATGAACCATACGATAAAGAGCAACTTAAAGCCGGACAGGCCTATCTTGCACCTGCAAATTATCATATGTTTCTGGAACTGGCCAACCGCGTAGCACTTTCAGCTGACGAACCGGTTAATCATTCCCGACCGTCTATCGACCTTTCATTTATAACTGCTGCCAATGCCTACCGCGATAAATTAATTGGCATTATCCTTTCCGGGGCAAATCGCGATGGGGCTTTCGGGCTTAAGAAAGTTGCCGATAACGGTGGAGTTACTATCGTTCAGGATCCGACGGAGAGTGAAGTTAAAACTATGCCAGAATCGGCCCTGCAACTTACAAAAGTTGATTACGTATATTCCACAGATCAAATTATAAAATTCTTACAAAAGCTCTGATATTCATGATAATAAAAGAACATAGGGTACAAATGCTGGCACTTTTTACTGCCTTAACTATCTGCATCCTGCTTATGGCCATATCATTCTGGAATCAGGGTTTAAAGACAGGTACTGCATTTGGAATCTGGCCAATGATCTTTCTAATCCTTTCTTTAATAGCCGGTTCCTCTTTTCTGATTCTTCATCTGAAAACTACTAACGCTAAAAAACTCCATTCTATTATACAAGAAAAAGTAACCGAAGAGCGCCAAAAACTCCTATCTGAATTTGAAAAAAATAAAGAAACTGTAGCTGATGACAAGCAAAAATCGGAGATAGAAGTTGAAAAAATCGTTCCCACAAGCAATCTTAAAACGGAGGAATCATTTGCTAAAAAATTATTGCTCAATCTATCGAATGAAGCACAGGTTTCAATTGGCATTTACTATCATTTTAATAGTAAATTGAAAAAATTTCAGTTTTTAACAGGATTTGCTCTCCCCGGAATAACTTCGCCTCCCGATTTTAAGTCGGGCGAAAATTTAAATGGACAGGTTGCCGAATCGAAACAATTAATGAATTTAAAAAATGTTCCTGATGACTATTTTAACATTGAATCAGGTATGGGTAAGGGTAAACCCAGAAATATAATAATAGCACCTATTGTGGATAACAACAGAACGGTTGCTATTATTGAAATCGCTACCTTTATTGAAGCTGATACCAAATTAGAAAAAATGATGAACGAAGTTTGTGCACTTGCGGCAAAGAAACTCAAACAAATACATAAGACGCAGGAGTAAGGGTATGACAAAATTATTAACGCTATATCAAAAATATATTGGCAAGGTGACTAACCCTCTTCCAATAGTTGTTATTATAGGTTGTATCCTGCCTATTATTGCCTGGATAATCGAAATAATTACCAATAGGGTACCTATTACTCCCTCAGGAATTATTCTTATTCACAAGCTGAATCCATCGCTAATTATTCTTGATTTTGTACCCCTGGTGTTTATTTCACTTGCCCTTCTGACATACTATCAGCAAAAGGCGCGGATTCTCGATTTCGATGAGCAAATTTCAGGTTATGATAAGCGTTTGCAACAAATGGCAGAATTTGCCAAGCAAATAGGAGAAGGTAACTATAACACTACTCTTGATCTTTCGCAGTCGAACGATGCACTTGCTGAATCGCTTCTGATAATGAGAGAAAATCTTCTCTCTAATCATAAAAAAGAAACTGAGCAAAACTGGATAACCGAAGGTAAAGAAATCATATCTGATATTCTGCGCACTCATAGTAAAATCGACGAACTTTCAAATAAGGTAATTCAATCGCTGGTAAAATATGTAAATCTTATTCAGGGAGCATTATATTTATATGATGATGAAGCTGAATTATTGCGAAATGTTGCGACCTATGCCTATAATCGAAAAAAATATATAAATCAGGAATTTAAAGTTGGACAGGGATTAATTGGGGCATGTGCCTACGAAAAGGAATTCATCTATCGCACAGAAATCCCTGATGATTATATTTCGATAACTTCCGGAATACTCGGTGATCAAAAACCTCAAAGTATTTTCCTTGTCCCCCTGATTTCCGATGAAAAACTGCAGGGAGTTATTGAATTTGCATCCATTGAAAAGGAAATCCCCGAAAAAACAAAAAGATTCCTTATCGAGTTAAGTGAAATTATTGCGCGTACCACATTCAATCTGAAAGTTAATCAGCGTACCGAAAAGCTTTTGCTCGAATCACAGAAAATGACAAGTGAGCTGCAGGAAAATGAAGAACAACTCCGTCAGAATGCAGAGGAAATGCGGGCAACTCAGGAAGAACTTCAGAAATCGAATGAACAACTTGAGTCCAATATTGTGAAAGTTGAAAATGCTCAGAAACGGTTGTATTCACTTCTTGAAAACGCCTCGGAGATTATCTCAATCTATGACGAGAATATGGTCCTTACTTATGAAAGCCCCTCTGTTACGAAAATATTAGGTTACACTCCTCAGGAAATGATGGGTGGAAAAGATATGGACCGGCTGACACGAAAAGGTGAAAATGCTATGCGGCAATTGTTCAAACAGGTCATAGCTAATCCCAGTGAACCGGTTAGTATTCAATATACCTACATGAAGAAGAACGGGCAGAAAATATTTCTTGAAACCACAGGCCGTAACCTGTTAAACGATTCTGCAATAAAAGGAATCATTCTGAATTCAACCGATATTACTGAACGTAAAAGAGCTGAAAAAGAAGAGCGCATGCGCAGTAAGATGCAGGCTCTCTCTGAAAATTCACTCGATATGATTCTTCGCCTGAGCACTGTTGGCCAGTTTTTCTATGCTAACCCGATGGTTGAAACCTATATGGGAATTGAAATTAAAGATCTGCTAAATAAAACCCTCAATGAGGTAAACTTCACCGAAATACTTTTCAATTATTTCCGCGATACAATTGAACAGATAAAGACTAATCCTGAAAAAACCACAACTGAAATTACTATTCCCATAAAACTTGAAAATACAGATGAAGATGGCAGAATAATGAGTTTTAATGCCATCCCTGAATTCAACGAAAATGAACTTGAAACCATATTATTTGTCGGACACGATATTACTGAAGCCAAGCGTATTGAAAAGGAGATACAGGATAAAAACAGGAAGATTGAAGACTCGATAAATTATGCCCAGCGCATTCAGACCTCCATTCTACCCGACAACAGGATTCTAAACAAAAGCCTTTCAAAATCTTTTATCTTCTATCGTCCGCGCGATGTTGTCAGTGGCGATTTCCCCTGGTTTTTCCAAAAGGGTAATAATATATATATTGCAGCTGTTGATTGCACAGGACATGGAGTACCAGGAGCATTGCTTTCGTTTATCGGATACTTTTTGTTAAACAATATTGTCGACCATGAAGGCGAATATACTGCCGCCAGCATTATTGACAAATTGCATTATTCTGTCCGCAAAACGCTTAAACAAGAACATAATGAAGCAGAAGCCCGCGATGGCATGGATATAGCATTCTGTAAAATCAACTACCAAAAAAACGAATTGCAATATGCAGGTGCCCATCGTCCACTATATTTATTACGCAAGGGCGAACTGGAAGAATTTAAAGGCGATCGAAAAGCCATTGGTGGTATCCCTCATAGAAAAAAACAAGAAAAAGACTTCACTAATTATAGTATCAATACTCAGAAAGGTGATAAAATATTTTTCTTCTCAGATGGATTAACTGATCAACTGGGGGGACCGGATATTAAAAAATATTCTCCAGCCAGGGTTCGGGAAAAAATTGTTGAGAACAAGGACTTGACTATGGATGAATTTAATAGTTTCTTTGCCAAAGATTTTGAAGAATGGAAAGGAAACAATAAACAAATTGATGATGTACTTTTAATAGGTATTGAATTTTAAACGATTAAATAAATCAGGTGTATTATGGACAACAAAAAAGATGTGAAAGGCTTTCTAGAATTTGTTTACGAATTTTACAAATCGATGAAAGCTCATGAAATTACGCTGGTGTATGAAGGTGAAATCACACATCAGATAACCAAAGCTTTTACATCGCTTACTGAATCGAACATGGCAAAAGATGATGAACCTGGAAATG
>CAZQCO010000100.1:0-12178 GCA_964592225.1 uncultured Bacteroidales bacterium | reverse complement strand
ATATTCCAACTATTGTATCTCCAATTCATGATTTAAAACTCGAATCGGGATTTACTAAGTATAAAGTTGATATCTCGGGGATTTTTAAGGGGAACATGAATGAGGAATTTGAATATACCGCTAACAGCAGGAATAAAGATATTGTTGAAGTTGAGTTGGAAGGTATGAATTTAGTAGTAAATGAAAAAAATATTGGGAGTGCAAAAATCGAAATCACTGCTAAGGACCGTCGATGGGGAGATAAATCACAAAGCTTTTATGTTCATGTAATTAAGCATGGAAATTTTAGCCCGGTTGTTAAAGATTCAACTGCTTTCTTTAGGTTAAATAAAGGTTTTGGTACTGAAACCCTTGACCTGTCTGAACTAATAACTGACCCCGACGGTGATGCTCTAGCATTTTCAGTAGAAAGCAACAATTCAAAAACTATAACTCCAGTCGTAAATGGAGATATCTTGAGCTTCATTGAAACCAGACCGGGTGTAGCCAAACTCACTATTACTGCATCCGACGGAAATGGCGGAGAACTAATCCACGATATAAAATATCTGATCATGTCCGACGGAAGTAATCCTCCTTATGTCAACAATACAGTAGACTACATTACCGAAACTGTGGGCTTTGATTCCTACCAGTTGGATATTTCAGATTTGTTTATTGACGCGGAAGCGGCACCACTTACCTATCGGATTAAAGTAATTAACGCTGCAAAAGGATGGCAACGATCCTTTATGATATTTGGTATTGCCGCGATTTTATTTTTCCTGATAGCTTTTAAATCAACCCGGGAAAGGGTCCATCCTCCATTGACGCAGAAAACAACTGTAGGAAAGGATCTGAAAGATCTGTTTACAAACAAACCCTGGCTGATTCTTCTGGCTACTACCATTACATTTATTCTTTTTGTCGCCATCAGAAGCAGTGTTACCGTACACTACTTTAAATATGTAATTGGCCTTCAGGAATTAAAGCTTCCTTTCCTTGGTACAAGAATATACAATTTTGAGGCATTAGCATCTGCCTATAATACAATCGGCCAAATCTCCTCCTTCCTTGGAGTATTGTTGGTTGCCTGGTTCGCCAAAATAGTAGGTAAGAAAAAGGCTTTTATAATCATATTTATCATTGCCATTTTCAGTACAGGAATTCTATACTTTTTAACTGCTGAACAACTAGGTCTGATCTTTTTCTTCCAGATTACCGGTTCAATGACCGGAGGTCCTCTTAGTGTTCTCATTTGGGCCATGTACGCTGATACAGCCGACTATGGCGAGTGGAAGCAGGGCAGGCGTGCTACAGGTTTAATTTTCTCTGCATCTACCATGTCGCAGAAATTTGGTTGGGCATTTGGTGCTTTTCTTGCTCTTACCCTTATGGCACAATTAGGATTTCAACCTAACGAAACTCAATCGGCTGAAAGCATACGGGGATTACTCCTGCTGTTTTCTCTTATTCCCGCCGGAATGGGAGTCCTATCAGTAATTCTCTCACTCATTTATCCATTAAATGATAAACGGGTTCAGGAAATTGAAACAGAACTCATTGCGAGAAGAAAGAAAGCTGACCCTGAATTGGCATAATACATTAACTTTATACAACATAACGGGCATCTCAGCATTTTATCTGGTTGCCCGTTTCATTTTAAAAAAGTCAAAAGGCAAAAGATAAAAGTTACACAAGCAATCTGGTTATCTGAAAACTAAAATTCTATGGTAAAAACTTATAGAGATTTACTTGTCTGGCAAAAATCAATGAATTTAGTCGAGTACATTTACAAGCTGGTAAATCAATTTCCTGAAAAGGAAGAATATTGCTTATCATCGCAAATTCGAAGATGCTCGATTTCAGTACCATCTAATATTGCTGAAGGATATGGCAGAAACTCAACGGCTGACTACAAACGATTTCTTAATATTGCCCGAGGTTCACTCTATGAATTACAAACACAATCCGAGATAGCAAAGCGATTAAAATATCTCAATGACCAATCTTATAATGAACTGATAAATATTGCTTTAGAAGTTGAAAAAATGCTTAATAGTCTTTTAAACAAACTATAATATTAAATGGATTTGTCATTAACCTTAAATGTTTTATTATTACCTTTTGCTTATACCTTATGCCTTATTTCTTATCCCTTATGCCTTATCCCTTATATTCTACTACCAATTACTTCTCAACATATTTCAGAATACCAAGAACTTATAATATTCTAACAAAAAATGAATTAAAATGCAATACGGATATTTCGACGACAAAAACAGAGAATATGTGATTGAACGGCCCGATACTCCCGAATCGTGGAGCAATTACCTGGGATCGACGGTATACGGTGCCATTATAACAAACAACGCTGGTGGTTATAGTTTTTACAACTCAGCTGCCGACGGCCGGTTTATGCGTCTAAGGCCCAATACCATCCCTATGGATCAGCCCGGACGTTATCTATATTTTCACGATAAAGATACCAAGGACTACTGGTCAGCTTCGTGGCAACCTATTGGTAAGCCCCTGGATAAATATAAAACCGTCTGCCGCCACGGAACTGCCTATACCATAATAACTTCAGAATATAACGATATTCTGACGGAGACCTGTTTTTTTGTTCCGCTGGGTGAAACGTTTGAGTGCTGGCATCTGAAAATTAAAAATACCGGTAATAAAAAACGAAACCTGCGTATGTTCACTTACACTGAATATACCGGTCACTGGAACCTCTGGCTGGATATAGTTAACCTTCAGTATACGCAATATATTATGGCCATGAAAGTAAACGATGGTATTATTGATCATGGTACCAATGTTAATCAGCCGTTCGATCCGGATGATCCGGAAGAAGGAGGTCAGGGCCGGCACAGCTTTATGGGTATTGCCGGCGCAAAAGTTTCGGGCTTCGATACCGACCGGAAGAAATTCATCGGACCATACCACTCCTATCACAATCCTCTTGTGGTAGAAAAGGGTGAATGTTCAAATTCCATTGCCACCAGCGATAACGGCTGTGGAACCTTACAGACAGATATTGTGCTCGCGCCCAGTGAAGAGAATGAGCTTACGGTGGTTATGGGTTTCGGTACCGCAGAAAAACATGGAAAGAAAGCCGTTGCAGAATATAGCAAACCCGGGAAAGTATCCGGAGAATTTAATAAGCTTAAAAATCACTGGCATAAACGGTTGGAAGGAATGACTGTTGAAACGCCCGATCCCGAATTCAATAGCATGCTGAATATGTGGAGCCCCTATAATTGTCTGATAACCTATGCCTGGTCAAGAGCTGCCAGCTTGGTATATAATGGCGAACGCAACGGATTGGGTTATCGCGATACGGTACAGGATATTCTTGGGGTTCTGCATTCCATCCCTGAAGAAGCAGTAGAAAGACTGGAACTTATGCTTACCGGACAGGTTTCTACAGGCGGAGCTATTCCCGTTGTAAGGCCTTTCTCGCATAAGCCGGGAAAGGAAGAAGCACCGGCTGAAGAAGAGTATCGCTCCGATGATTGCCTCTGGCTTTTCAATACGGTTCCTGCCTATGCAAAGGAAACCGGCAACCTGGACTTTTATACAAAAGTTCTGCCCTATGCCGATAAGGGAAAAGACACTGTGTTAGGACATTTGCGCAGAGCTATTGAATTTAATCTCGATAGGTCGGGAGCCCATCATCTGCCCTGTGGTCTTGCTGCCGACTGGAACGACTGCCTGATGCTCGGCCAGAAAGGAGAATCGGTATTTGTTACCTTACAGCTTCGTTTTGCACTCAGTACCTATATTGAAATATGCACATTGCTGAATAAAAAAGCAGAGGTAGACTGGGCCTCACCCATTTTTAAAAAACTCGATGAACTGATTGAAAAATATGCCTGGGACGGAGAATGGTACTTACGAGCCTATCGCTGGGACGGCATGAAATTCGGATCGAAAGAATCGGAAGAAGGCAGTCTGTGGCTAAATCCCCAGACATGGTCAATAATCAGCGGGCATGCCAATGGTGAAAAAGCTGAAAAGGTCCTATCCCAAATTCGCAACAGATTATTTACTGATTATGGAATTATGGTATGCGATCCGCCCTATACAAAAACGGATGTTGAAGTGATAAAAGCACCTCTCTTTAATGCAGGAACAAAAGAGAACGGAGGAATATTCTGTCATACCCAGGGATGGGCCGTTATGGCTGAAACTATGTATGGGCATGGGAATCAGGCCTATAAGTATTTTCGGGCCTTTATGCCTGCGGCCTATAATACAAAAGCCGAAATACGTGAGATAGAACCCTACGTATATTGCCAGTCGACCCATAGCAAATACAGTCCGCGTTATGGTGCTTCGCGCCTTCCATGGTTAAGCGGTGCTGCTACCTGGGCTTTCTACTCAGCCTCTCAATATATTTTAGGAATACGTCCGGAATATAAGGGTCTGACAATCGATCCCTGTATACCTGCTGAATGGGATGATATAAAAATATCCCGCCGGTTCAGAAATAAAATACTCAATATCATTATTCAAAATCCCGATAGAAAAGAAAAAGGAATCAGGAGTCTGACTATTAATGGTAAATCGCTTGAAGGCAATCTTATTCCCCTTTCCATGATGAACGAGGTAAATGAAGTGATGGCTGTGATGGGATAAAGTGAGGTAAAGTGAGAAGAAATGAGATTGAAAATATAGGTTTTAAGAACAGCAGGCACAAGGCATAAGTAATAAGTCAACAAAGGCCAAATTTTATTTCAAATGATTAAGATTTACAGGGATCTGATTGTTTGGCAACAAATCAATGGAATTGGTAGATTTTATCTACAAAATTGTTAATCAATTACCAGATAATGAAGAACATTGTTTATCGTTTCAAATCAGAAAATGTGTTATTTCTATCCCTTCAAACATCGCAGAAGGATATGGAAGAAAATACACTGCTGAATACAGAAGGTTTCTAAAAATTGTACGCGGTTCACTTTATGAATTGCAAACTCAAATCGAGATAGCCGCACGGTTAAAATATATTAATCAAGAGTATATTCATACCTTAGAAACAAATTCAACTGAAATTGAAAAAATGCTTAATAGCCTTATTCGTAAATTGAAGAATTCTTAACAAGGAACAAAATGATGCTACCTAGTTATCTTCCCCTTATACCTTATACCTTGTGTCTTGTGCCTCATGCCTTATGCCTTATCACTTTTTGCGTTATAACTCATGAATAAAAACAATTTAAAATTATATTAGTCATTATGCAATACGGATATTTCGACGACAAACGCAAAGAATATGTAATAACCCGGCCCGATACACCACGGTCGTGGAGTAACTACCTGGGATCGACACGCTACGGAGCCATTATTACAAATAACGCAGGAGGATACAGCTTTTTCCATTCCTCGGCCCAGGGCCGATTCTTACGCTTGCGGTTCAATTCCATACCCATGGATCAGCCGGGAAGGTATGTCTATTTTCACGATCGGGAAAGTAAGAATTACTGGTCGGCTTCGTGGCAACCTGTCGGAAAACCGCTCAGCACCTATAAATCGGAATGCCGGCATGGTTCAGCATATACCATAATAAGCTCGGAATATGCCGGGATAAAAAGCGAGGTACTCTACTTCGTTCCCATCGGTAAAGATTTCGAATGCTGGCAGGTTAAGGTAACCAATACAAGTAAGAAGAAACGATCGCTCAGGGCCTTTACCTTTGTGGAATTTGCGTGTAACTGGAATGCCCTCGACGATATGAATAACCTGCAGTATTCGCAATATATTATCAAAACAGCCTTTGTAAACGGGACCATCGATCACGGTTCGAATATTTATATTCCTCCGCAACCCGATAATATTGAGGAGAAGGACCAGGCACGGCACACATTTATCGGTATTGCCGGAGCTGAGGTAACAGGATTCGATTCGTGCCGTGAAGATTTCCTGGGTCCGTATCGCACCTATGCCAATCCGGTTGCTGTCGAAAAAGGGGAATGCAGCAACAGTCTTACCGAGGGTGACAACGGATGTGGTAGCCTGCAAATCGATCTAGACCTTGAGCCGGGAGAAACCAGGGTATTCACCGTTATCCTGGGAATCGGAGAAGCCGGGAAGGAAGGAAAAAAAGCCCTTGCCGAATTCGCTGAACCGAACATTGTCGAACGGGAATTCGAAAAAGTAAAAACATACTGGCATTCGAGGATCGAAGGATTGACAGCTCAAACTCCCGATCCCGATTTCAACAGCATGATCAACATGTGGAATCCGTTCAATAACCTGATCACCTATGCGTGGTCGAGAGCAGCCAGCCTGATATACAGTGGTGAAAGAGACGGTCTGGGCTATCGCGATACGGTGCAGGATATGATCGGGATATTGCACAATATTCCCGAAGAAGCCGGAGAAAGGCTTGAATTGATGATCACCGGGCAGGCATCGACCGGCGGAGCCATGCCTGTAGTTAAACCTTTTGCTCATAATCCCGGAAGCGAAAAGGCCCCGGAAGAAACCGAATACCGTTCCGACGATTGCATGTGGCTCTTCAACACGGTTCCTGCCTTTGTCAAGGAAACCGGTGATATTGAATTTTATACTAAAAAACTACCCTATGCCGATAAAGGTGAAGATACTGTTTTAGGACATTTGCGGAGGGCCATAGAGTTCACCCTGGAACGCTCCGGCACACATGGTCTGCCCTGTGGCCTTGCTGCCGACTGGAACGACTGCCTCCAGCTCGGACAAAAAGGGGAAACTGTTTTTGTTGCCATGCAACTGCGGTTTGCGCTGAAAACCTATATCGAAATTTGTGAATTGCTGAAAAAACCGGATGAGAACAACTGGGCTGCAGCACAACTTGCCAGGCTCGATGAAAATATCGAAAAACATGCCTGGGACGGTGAATGGTACCTGCGTGCATACCGTCACGATGGTTTAAAATTTGGCTCCAAAGACAATGAGGAAGGCCATATTTTCCTTAATCCGCAATCGTGGGCCGTTTTAAGTGAACATGCCACCGGTAAAAAGGCAGCCACAATACTGGAACAAGTCGATAAGCATCTGGCTACAGAATATGGAGTAGCCCTTCTCGATCCCCCCTACGAAAAGACCGAGCATTCCGTGGTAAAAGCTCCCCTGTTCAATAAGGGGATGAAAGAGAATGCAGCCATATTCTGTCATACACAGGGATGGATTGTTATGGCACAAACTCTTTTAGGCCATGGAGATAAGGCCTATGAATATTACCGGTCGTATCTTCCTTCTGCCTATAATACAAGAGCGGAGATCAGGGAAACAGAGCCCTATGTGTACGCGCAGACTACCAACAGCCGGTACAATATGCGTTTCGGTTCGTCGCGGAATCCCTGGCTGAGTGGAACAACCACCTGGGCATACTATGCTGCAGCGCAATACATACTGGGAATCCGTCCCGATTATGATGCCCTGATCATCGATCCCTGTATACCTGCTTCATGGAATGGCTTTACAGCTGAGCGAGTATTCCGCGGGAAAAAAATTAGCATACAGGTTGAAAATCCTGACGGAAAGCAGAAAGGTGTAAAATTGTTGGAAATTAATGGACAGCCCATTCAGGGAAATCGCATCCCTGCGGGTATACTTAACAAGCATAATCAGGTAAAAGTGATTATGGATTAGACAATTGCGTTAGTAAAATTTGAAAGGCGACTGAAGTAAGTCGCCTTTCTTGTTAGTTATAAATGCAGCCAGAGCTATTATTTCTGACCCTTTTCAGGAAATATAGCATAGCCCTTCCGCAAAAATATTTTATATAATTCTGTTATTCTTTAATAAACTTCACAAAACTGTTTCCGTTAATTTCTGCCAGGTACATTCCACTTTTCAGGGTGGATATATCTACTTCGCCGGTGGTTTCCACTTCCAGAAGTTTAACTCCTGCCAACGAATAAATTCTAATAGTGTTTAATCCTTCTGTTTCAAAATGAAGGGTGTTCCCTGCTGGATTGGGATATAAACTGATAGTATTATTACGATAGATAGATGTGGTCGATGGAATATAGGGTTCTGTACATAAATAATAATTAAAAGTTACAACTCCAAAAACTGTACGGTTATTCCAGGCAAGGTCTTCTGTTGCGTCCGGCATACCTGGATCGTCAGAGTCCCATGCAGTCTGGCAATCCCTGTGGCCTGGTCCAGGTTGATCAGAATCGACTCCCGATAAGTCAAATCCATGAACAAGATTTTTATAATCACATATATCTTCAGGTAACTGTCCCTCAGCTAATACGCAGGTCCATGGAATAGCTGCTTCCATCAACCAACCGCTGGTTGTATTCTCAACGTACAACTCATATTCTTCCTGGGCCGCACGTCCTGGAGTCTGCACCGAATCGGTAAGCCCCCGGTTAAAGCGCAGCTGGATCGTATTGCTGTCATAATCAGGATTCGTTCCAGAACCTGCAGTATCCAGATCGAGGAATAATTCTACACAATCATATTCAAAGGCATTTGGAGTAGTAGTATACTCCACACTGTTATCAAATTCGTCAAGTATAACAACGAACAGATAAAGATAAACCTCATTACAGGCTATTTGAAAAGAACAAGTGAAATCGGCATCATCTCCGGTACTCCCGGTTACGTTGAACGCACATGTCGATTGAATAGGGCTATACCAGTCCCAAGAACTTTGAGTTCCGTCCACAACATTACTAGAATAAGGAATATTCAAGGTCTGGACAGGTGGACAGTGCTGACCAGGTGTAGAAACTAAATTAGTAAGGAGCAAGACAATTAGGATAAAAGTTGGTAATAGATTTTTCATGATGGTTGTTTTTAATCCATGGTTTAATGGCATTACTTCAAATAACGTGGTGAACCGTTTACTAGCAAGATGCAACTCATTGTCAATAGGTTGCGCGTATAGCCTTCTTTTATTTAAGAAAATTCCCTGCCCAGGGAAGGAGAATCTTCAGCAGGCAGGGATAAAAGAATAAGAACCTGTTTAAATTTTTTCATGATATTTTGTCATGCAAATAAACATGTTAAACTATTGCGCACTTAATAAAAGATATATCAACGAAATATGTTGATAGTTAGTGCGCCATAAACAACTCGTCATATATTCTACAAATATGCCCGCCTGGCCGGACGGACAGGAAAGTCCTACGGACTTTTCCATACATTGAGAATCTCGTAGAGATTCCATATTTATAGTATTTATAACACGTTATATTTGCTGTGTCAAAGACTTTGAATGATCTGGAGATAGTCTAACATGACGCAGAATTTAACCAACATTCGATTTTAGTATTAAATATTTAAACAGGTTCTAAGTTGCAGCGTAAGTCGTTACCATACAACTAATCGACTATAAATTTCAGACTGCCACTTGTATCCGACCTGATATACCGGGCTATATATATACCTTTTTCGAACTGGCTAATATCGAGGCTTACCTCAGGTTCCGGATTTTCAATGGTAAGCATAACCTTCCCGTTTAAATCAATAATCTCCAGAATAAGGACATTTTCCAGCTTGCTGAAGTGAATTATCTGAGCCGCAGGAACCGGATACAGCACGATATTCTCGTCAATAAAATCCTCATTCAGTTCAGTACCTCCTGAAACCAGGTTGGCAATACCAAAAGTCCGGGTATTAAACCAGGCATCATCTTCCATAATCTCTTCGGGAATATCACTATCATCCATATCCCAGGCAGCCTGCGATAGTTGAGTACGGTTCGAAGGAATTTCAGTGTCCCGGTCATTCACTATCACATCAAACCCGATTACCGGAAGATAACCGACAATATCCTCGGGGAAGGCACCTGTTGCCATGGCAGCTTTCCAGGGGATCGCAGCTTCCACAAGCCAGCCACCTCCCTGTACTTTATTTCTCCAGCTGTACTGAAAATCTTCTGCCAATGCCCTACCTGTGCTCTCTACCTCATCAACTCCCCGGCAGAAACGAAGCATGGCGGTACTGTTGCTCCGGTAATAAATATCGCTGCAGAGAGTATCCAGGTCGAGATAAATTTCCAGATTATCGTAAAGAGAAGCTATTCCGGTTCCATCCCAACTCTGGTTAACATCATCCGTTATTCCGGCAAAAATATAGAGAAACTCATAATCCCATGCCGTTCTGAAGTAGCCGTTCAAATCTGCTTCCGATTCCCGGTTAAAGTAATTAAAGATATTCAGATTTTGTGCAGTGCTCCAGTTAAGTTCATTATCATAACCATCTACATTCATGCCGTAAGGCGTATAGGGAATGTTCATATTCCGAAGAGGTTCGATATAGGTTATACCCGGAGGAGGCGGTGGCGGTGGTGGTGGGGGCGGAGGAGGTGGTGGGGGCGGAGGAGGTGGTGTACCCGCTTCTAAGGTAACTATGCCAAACACAGTACGATTGTTCCACGCATTATCCTCAGTCCGGTCAGCCGGATCGGAAGGATCGTCATTGTCCCAGGCTGTCTGGCAATCTCTGTTGTCGGGACCGGGATAATCAGAATCGGCACCCGAAATGTCGAATCCATGAACTGCATCGAGATAATCCATAAAATCTTCGGGTATTTGTCCCTCGCCAAGTACGCAGGTCCAGGGAATAGCCGCTTCCAGTAACCATCCAGATGCATGATTTTCCCAATAATACATATACTCATAAGGATCAGCACGCCCGGGAGTCTGGACTTCATCAAGACCACGGACAAATCTTAGCTGAATCGTATTTGTATCATAAGGTGGCGATGTACTTCCTATGGTATCTAGATTGAGGAATACTTCTACATTATCATAGGTCCAGGGATTCGGATCATCAAGATATTCCATGCTACAATTAAAATCATCAAGCATTTCGGCATATAAGTACAAATACTGATAGTCATAGCATACTCTGAAAGTGCAGGTATAATCAGCATCAGCTCCCGTACTCCCCGTAGGGTTAAACGCATCGGTTGATTGTATCGCACTCCATGATGCTTCACTATCAACCCCGTCAATAACAATACCTTCTGAAGTACACGGAATTTCCAGTGTACGAACAGGTGGTACCAGCGGACCTGACGGGGGGGGAGGAGGTGGAGGAGGAGGTGGAGGAGGTGGAGGCGGTGTACCCGCTAATAAGGTAACTATACCAAACACAGTACGGTTGTTCCAGGCATTATCCTCAGTCCGGTCAGCCGGATCGGAAGGATCGTCATTGTCCCAAGCTGTCTGGCAATCTCTGTTGTCGGGACCGGGATAATCAGAATCGGCACCCGAAATGTCGAATCCATGAACTGCATCGAGATAATCCATAAAATCTTCGGGTATTTGTCCCTCGCCAAGTACGCAGGTCCAGGGAATAGCCGCTTCCAGTAACCATCCAGATGCATGATTTTCCCAATAATACATATACTCATAAGGATCAGCACGCCCGGGAGTCTGGACTTCATCAAGACCACGGACAAATCTTAGCTGAATCGTATTTGTATCATAAGGTGGCGATGTACTTCCTATGGTATCTAGATTGAGGAATACTTCTACATTATCATAGGTCCAGGGATTCGGATCATCAAGATATTCCATG
Source organism: uncultured Bacteroidales bacterium (assembly GCA_964592225.1). Classification (GTDB taxonomy): domain Bacteria; phylum Bacteroidota; class Bacteroidia; order Bacteroidales; family UBA10428; genus UBA10428. The sequence continues at coordinate 664 of CAZQCO010000100.1, read as the reverse complement.
CTACAATTAAAATCATCAAGCATTTCGGCATATAAGTACAAATACTGATAGTCATAGCATACTCTGAAAGTGCAGGTATAATCAGCATCAGCTCCCGTACTCCCCGTAGGGTTAAACGCATCGGTTGATTGTATCGCACTCCATGATGCTTCACTATCAACCCCGTCAATAACAATACCTTCTGAAGTACACGGAATTTCCAGTGTACGAACAGGTGGTACCAGGGGATTAGCCAGAGTGAGACAAGGGAATGCAATAAGAATAGCATATTTTAAAAATTTCAGGTTAGATTTTTTCATGTTGAGAATTTTGTATAGAATTACTTGAGGAATAAATAATTAATCAGAAGATATTTCATTATTCAGTTGGTTGACAGTACAAATGATTTAATTACCGGAGGAAAATAATCATTTAATTCCAATATCGCAAATCTGAAAACAACTTGTATCAGGGTAATCAATTCTAGCCTTTCCGGAATCTCATTATAGCATAAATTCTTGGTATTATTATTATAGAACAAAAAATCCCCGCTATTCTGAAATAGCAGGGAAATCAAGCTTACTTCTCCGTAAGATTTCTTGCTCTCTTTCTTACGACTGTTTCTTGGAAAACATCATAAACTCATTGAGCACAATCTCGGTGATATATTTGGTCTGTCCTTCTT
>CAZQCO010000099.1:0-12300 GCA_964592225.1 uncultured Bacteroidales bacterium | reverse complement strand
TAAAAATTTGAGATTGATTATCGATCACTGCTTTTCTAAAAAGGACACAAAGGTATCTAAAAAAACTATAAGACTTGCAGCTGCAATTGAAATTATATTAAACACACAAAAATCAATTCAATGGAGTATAAGGATTAATACATCAGAGAAATATGAAACCCTATATACATGCATATAGAAATTCTGATGAGCATAGAATCTTCTTCTTTACTTGTTCTAAAAAGTCATTTTTTTAGTATTTTTTATTATATATGGTCAATATATATTAATTTTTACAGATTATAATAAACTATATACTTGGCAAAATCGAATAAATTCGGAACATTTGGAGGGGTATTCACACCTTCCATCCTTACCATCCTGGGTGTGATCATGTACATGCGCCTACCTATGATTATAGGGCAAGCAGGATTATATGCAACTATTGGAATTATTATAGTAGCTCATATTATTTCTGTTACAACTGGTTTGAGTGTTTCTTCCATAGCAACCGATAAGAAAGTGCAGGCTGGTGGTACGTATTATATGATTTCAAGAAGTCTCGGTCTGCCTATTGGTGGCACTTTGGGCTTAGCCTTGTTCGTCGGACTTTCATTCAGCGTTAGTCTTTATCTTATTGGATTTGCAGAAAGCTTTCTTAACTACTGGGGTTTTGAGATGACTAAAAACACCATTCGTCTTACCGGGAGCATTATTCTGGTAGTGGTTACTATTATAACTCTTATTAGTACCTCGCTGGCCATAAAGACACAATACTTTATTATGGCAGCGATATTTCTCTCTCTTCTTTCTATTTTCTTTGGCAAACATGAATTCACACCAACCGATTCATTATTGAATGCCACTTCTACGGCAGTACCTCTAATGGTTCTGTTTGGAATATTTTTTCCTGCGGTTACAGGTTTCGAGGCCGGCGTATCTATGTCTGGTGATTTAAAAGACCCTAAAAAATCCATTCCTTTCGGATCAATATCTGCCATTCTCGTCGGACTGGCAGTTTATATAGGATTAGTATTTTTCTTTTCCTATACAGTCGATCGCAATATTCTGGCTAACGATCCGAAAGTTTTATTTAAAATCTCACGTTTTCCGGCTTTGGTTATTGCCGGAATCTGGGGAGCTACGCTCTCATCTGCTTTTGGAAGTATTCTTGGGGCTCCCAGAATTTTACAAGCTACAGCGGTCGATAAGATTACGCCGAAATTTTTTGCCAGGGGCACCAGGTCTACTAATGAACCACACAATGCGCTTTTACTAACCTTTTTAATTGCCGAGTGCGGTATACTAATAGGAGAATTAGACTTGATTGCCCGCATAGTTTCCGTGTTTTTTATTACTACCTATGGATTTTTGAATCTAAGCTGTGCTTTTGAATCGATGACAAGCGCCGACTTTCGACCGGCTTTCAGGACACCTGTGTGGATCAGTTTGCTGGGATCTCTGACAGCTATGATTGTTATGATACAGCTCGATTTTATAGCTTTGGTAGGGGCTACAATCATCCTGGGTGCTTTGTATCTATTCCTGAAACGCAGGGAACTTACCCTTCAATCGGGCGATGCGTGGAGCAGCATTTGGGCTTCGCTAGTTAAAACCGGCTTGAGAAAACTCAAAGAGAATAAGCTACAGAACCGAAACTGGCGTCCGAACATAATCATGTTTTCGGGCGATGAAAATGCCCGGCCCTATATGATTGATCTGGGTAGAAATATAGCCGGAAAATTAGGAATGCTCACAGGTTTTAAACTTGTTGAAACCAAGGATGATCTGCTGCTTAAGAACCCGGAGAATACCTCTTCTAATACAAAAAATGTTGATTATTTTTTTAATACACATTATTGCAGGGATGTATTCACAGGTATGGACGAGATTATCAGGGTTTACGGTTATACCGGTGTTCAGCCCAATACTGTTCTTATGGGTTGGAGTCGAAATGAAAGGAATAAGGATGAATTTCTGAAGTTTATAACAAGACTTGAAAAAAATAATTTTAATTCCATCTTCCTGCATTATAGAGCGGAAAAGGAAATTAATGGCCGGAAGAAAATCGATATCTGGTGGAGTGGATGGGGATCGAACCTTTCTTTTGCCACCAATCTGATTCGACACCTTACAAGTTCTCCTGATTGGAAAGATTCATATATCAGACTATTGGTTATTACGAATGATCCTACACTCTCCGACACCATTCAATTTAGTCTGGAAAAAATTCTGGAAGAATACCGAATTGATATGGATATTAAGATTATCAACAATGCAGTGGAACAGTTAGCGAGGAATCAGATTATTATAAGAGAATCTGCTCAGGCCCATCTAGTAATTGTGGGAATTCCTAATAGCAGGTATGAAAAAATTGAGCAGACTTATAATGAAGTCGACCAATTGGCAGAAAAACTCGGTAACATTTTACTGATTAATGCATCGAGCACATTTGAGGCATATAATATTATTCCCGACGAGAAGACAATCCCAAAAGATATTTCAAGGAAAAGTGCTGTTTTAAGTTTGCCTGATCTTATTCTATCCAAACATTCTGAAGTTGCAACAGTCATTCAGGAACTGGATCGTAAAGGATGGACTGATGCCGGCATGGTGCTCAATAACTTGTTTGCCCAGGCTTTCAGGGAAAACCAATTTTTATTAACAGAGATAGGACAAATTGCCGATACGATTATGCATAATCTGGATAAAATCATCGGATATGCAGAAACACACAGGAAGGAAAAATTTCTCAGTAAAATTCGAAATGATTTTTTCAATAATTCAAAGAAAAGTCTGGAGCAATTTATCAATGAAAAAATTGTTGTAAAAAAGGAACTTATTGAACAGGGCTTAACAAAATATCTTTCCTCGTTTGATGAGTTAATTGAAAGTCTGCCAAATAAACTGATTTTGCGTTATGAGAAAAACGAATTTAAAAAACAGGAAGGCGATTCAAAGCGACTTAAGCGTTATAAGGCGAGTAAGAGGAGGTTTCATCCTTTTTCTGCGACTCTGCGTGGAAAAATTCAATTAAGAAAGGTTGTAAGATATCATCTTTTTGAAAATCGATTGTATTTTATCCAGTCTGTTCTTGATGATTTTCAGTATGCTGATTTGGTTTTTCTTTCCGACCTGAAAAATTTTATTACAAACCTTATTACTCTGCTCGATTCTGCTGAAAAAAGCTTAAGCAATGCTGAAAATTATAACATTACACTAGCTGAACACAAAAACAATATTCATCAACATGGGAATGATCTGCAGGAGGAAATTAATTTCAATCTCGAACATTTTGAAAATAAGTTAAAACAAGATTATAGAAAGTCACTTCAACTGCTGAATAATGAGCTCGAAAAGGTTCGTATCAACCAGGTTGTATCTGAGAATCGTAGAAAAAAGAAGTATTACACAAGGTTAACCAATCGGCTTTTGAACTTTCCTGATTTGTGGTATGATGAAATTCGAAATTTTACAAATCGATTGTATCTCGATTTATTGGTTCAATCATTCAGGGAGAGAATAATGAACGAATCGGACGATTTGAAGCAAAGTATATTGGAACAAATTCAGGTAAAATTACTCAGTAAGGTAAGCCATATTAAAAAGGAAATAAAGAAAAATAATGATAGTAAACAATCGGCAAAGAAATTTCCGGAATTGAGAATCGATTTCAATCTTGATTATCTTCAGAGCTATGAAGATTTGAGTGACAAGATCGCTGTAATAAACGAAAGCATTCCGGAAACTGTCACTATCTCCGATGAATCAATAGTTGAAAAGCGGGAACTTAAAAAACACGAACAGGAAACTTTTACCATTCTCTTACAGAGGATTATGACTCACTATATCGAATCATTATATATAGCACCGCTTCAGGAATACCTGCAAAAATTTTCAGATCAGGTGATGAAAACAATATACCGTATTAAGGACCATATTGGCTACATGAGCTTTGAACTGGAAAATGCCGAGCCGGAGGAGGAAGATTTTGAAGATAGATCTGTAGCAATACTCACTGAAGGATTGCAGGGGATTGAGACTGAAGAGGGAAAAATCGAAAACATACTCACGGAGATGGATGAGGATATAGATAAAATGATTCATTCAGCTTTTGAACCGGTATTGTCCCATCAGATTATTAAGAGCAGCAAAGTAATTTCGCATGTCATCAGGGATTATCAGGGGAAACGCACAGCATCACATCTGGGTCGGTTGCGGGAAAGTATCCTGAAGTATATAAAATCCAAAATGGTCCGCCTCCTCTATTCGCAAAGTGAGGGAATAATTCTGGCTAAGCAACTTACCGGTGATAAAGAACCTGTCTCATTACAAAAACGACTTCTTGATCTGGTTGAAACCATCAGCCCGAATGCATTGGCTTATAAAAAAATCCCTGCGTATTACATTAATTTATTCAGTGGAAAATCCAATATAGGTGAAGATTTTTGGGTGAAGAGAAATTATGAAGAAAATTATTTTGAAAACGCACTGAAAAGATACTATTCTATTCGCAGGGGAGCAATTCTTATTACTGGTTTAAGGAATTCCGGCAAAACTGCTCTTTGCAGGCATTTTAGCAGGACATTTTTTAATATTGAGCAGGTGTATCATGTATTTCCCCCGCTTCAGGGTTCTTCGGATGTTAAAGATTTTGAAAGGGAACTCCGAAAAATCACAAACCTTGGAGGATCGATTTATGACATATTCGAGCTTCTCAAATATGATAGTGTACTGATATTTCACGATCTGGAATTATGGTGGGAAAGAACTGATGGAGGTTTGGATATTATCGATCTTATTAACGATTTAATCAGGAAGTACAGCCAAAAGTGTTTATTTATTTTCAATACCAACATTCACTCTTATAATTATATCAATTCGCTTCAGCGGATGGAAGATAATTTTCTTGCAGTTATTCACTGCCGGCCGTTTGATGCTGAAGATATAAAAGACCTAATCATTCGGAGACATCGTTCCAGCAGCCTGCACTTTGCTATCGGGAAACGCAGTGAAGAAAATTTATCTGAGCTGAGATTAGCTCCTGTTTTCAATAAGATATTCAGATTATCAGGAGGTAATCCCGGCTTGGCAGTTACTATATGGCTGGGTATGATAAGTGATTATTCTAATGAAATTTTAAGTATGAAAAGCCCGGTAATACCGGACTTCAATGTTATGGAAGAGTTTCCTGATGATTGGTTGATTATTCTGACCCAAATCGTTTTACATAAACGGGTAACTAAAGAAAAATTGCTGAAAATTCTGGAATTGGAATTGCCAGTCATAGAAAATATTCTGAATGCAATGCTAATGAGTGGTGTAGTAATTGAGAAAACTGCTAATCTATATATGGTAAATAGTTGTTTGCAAAGTGCATTATGTGAGGTTTTGGAAAGGAATGAACTTATTTAATCTTTTTTAAATGAAGTTACTTATTGCTACTATCGTGCTTGCAGGGACTTTTTTTCTGATTCGCCTGACAGGCTATTTAAATAAGTTCCTGATTAAAAGACATCTTAAGTGGAAAGTTCTTTCGAGACTTTTTCCATTATTTGAATTGATTGTGGGACTCTCAGCGGTTTTATGGACAATCAATTATTTTTTTCAGTCCAAATCATATTATAACATTATAGTAATTAGCATAATAATTATTTTCATAGGCTTTTTTTCATGGTTTCTTTTTAGAGACCTTGTAGCCGGCTATATTTTCAGAATATTAAATAATTTTCAACCCGGTATTAAGATACAACTTGGAGCAACATCAGGAAGACTGATCGAGATGCGGGCAACTCATATCATTATTGAAACAGGTGAGGGTAAAACAGTAAAGATTCCATACTCGAGCATTAGCAGTGAAATAGTGTCTGAGCAACCGGCGGAAAGCATCACTGAAGATTCAGTACTTACACTTCAGGTGACCAACAATAAAAATCTACCGGAAACTGAAGAAAAAATCCGTAAAGCTTTGCTCAATTCACCCTGGCGATTGTTACACAGAGAGCCGGTAATAAAGCTTAAAGCACAAAATGAAGTGCATTATGTATTCGAAATTCAGGTGAAAACACGAAATAAGAAACATCAGCAATATTTATATAGTTCTTTATTGAAACAATTTGAAGCATAACAGTTTCACATTATTTCAATTCACAATTACCAGCATATCTTATTTCCCCAGCATATTTGCTGCAAAATCGGATTCACTAAGGTTCGATCCCAACTGAAATTTCTCAACTTTTAGTGCTGATCTTCTGCCGGATTGAACATTCTGCATTTCCATCCGGAAGCCAAAATATCCTCCGTTACTTTGCTTTTTATAATCTCCAATAGTCATTATTTTAAGCAGTTCATTATCGAAATCGTAGTATTCCACACGCTGTGTCAGGGAGGTATTTTTTTCAATCCAAATGACCTTTCGGCTAAAACCGTTTTCATCTTCGACATTTTCATTCAGGCAGGTTGCCTCTATCTTCCAGCAGATTTTTCCGGCGATGTTTTCTGTCCCGATGATCGTATAAGTAAAATCGTCCATGTTGGGTTTACTCATATCGGCATTGGTGAATTCCGAGCCCATAAAACTCTTGCCCTTTTCACTGCTCACTATTCTGCGGGTTTTTCGCAGGGCCGGCATATATATCCACATGGCATCACTCTCGTTCTCATAATCGTAAATTAGTATTGAAGTTCCCTTTACATCGGCAGGCGATAAGAACTTAATCAGTGTTTTGGTGGTATTTGAAAACTTTTTTGTAGCCGTAGCTATCTTCCGGATTCGTTCATTATTTTTATTATCATAAATCTTCAATTCGGAAATCATCTCCATGGATTCAAAGTTGATGGCATCTGCAGCCTTATCAGCAATTTCGTGTGCCGATTGTGCCCCGGTGTAACCAAATGCTGTAAGAATTAAAATTAATGTCGGAATAACTCTTGTTTTCATAGTGATATGTTTGTTTAACTGTTTTTACTATTTCTTCTCAGGAATTCGGGTTGAAGCACCATGCAAAGAGCGGGGACCAGTAAGAGTGAACAAAGCAAACAAAGCAGAAGAGAAAAGATGATCAGAAAAGCAAAGGTTTTCAGGATTGTCAGCGCCGAAATGAGGAGTACAGCAAATCCAAGGATGACTGAAAATGCATTAATAGTAATTCCTCTGCCGGTTGTTCTCAGAGTTTTTTTTATGGCATCTGTCATCGTTATGGGTTGCCTGAGTTCAGTTTTTAATCTCCAAAAAAGATGGATGGTATAATCAACTCCAATACCTATGGCAATGGAAGATATAAGCGAGGTAGCAATGTCGAGTTCGAATCCTAACCAGCCCATCAGGCCAAAATTGCAGAGTAAAGCATAAATTAATGTCAGGCTGCCTAAGAGGCCTGCGCTTATTGAGCGAAAAATGATGAATAAAAGCAGGGCGATTGCCAGCATAGCAAATAACAAAGAATTGATCTGCCCGTGGACTATCGATTCTGACAATTCTTTTTCCATAAGACAATATCCTCCTTCCAGGGTACAATACGGAGAAGCTGTTTTAAGAGAATCGATTTTTGTCAGGACCCGATTAAAGGTTTTGCTGTCATTTGCTCTGAATTGCGCAGTGAGAGAGGCCTTTGTATAATCGAAATTGACTAATTGTTCAAAATCCTCCGGATTACCACTCATCGAATAAAGTTCGATATACTGTGCAATAGCATTGCGCGATCCGGGGATGGCATCATACAGGGAATCTCCGGGATTGTTAAGTGCACGACTGATGGTACGGATTATTTTTGCCAGTGAAGTTACATTACCCACTTCCGGTAATTTTAAAAGTTCTTGTTCGTACCGGTCCATAGTTTTCAATATCTCAGGACTTTTGCAATCACCTTCGAATAGCAGGCTCACTGTTTTAGTACCTCCGAAATAGGTGTCGGCAATTTCGTTGGAGATGCGCAGAGGATGTTTGACAGGTAATACTTTTTCGTTGCTGATGCTTACTCTCAATCTTGCTATGCCTATACCTGAAACGAGTAATGCTATACAAAACACTACTATTATTCGTACCGGCTTTTGAGTAGACAAATTGCCCATCCATTCCAGTATTTTATCAATAAACGAATGATGTTTGGCAACGTAGCTTTTATGTGCTTTCCCTTTCTCCATGCCGGCGAGTAGTGCTGGTATAAAAGTCAGACTTAGAAGCAATGCAAAGAAAATTCCGATGGCCGATACGATACCCATTTGTTGTGCCGGCAGCATAATATGAAGCACCATTCCCAGAACACCCGTAATGGTTGTCAGTGCTGTTAGGGTAATGGGATTTATAAGATGGTTCATAGCGTCTAAAACAATGTGTCGCATATCCCAATCGGGATGGAGGGCATTTAATTCCTGGTATCGCGATACAATATGTACGCCGTAATTATTAGCAATGGCGATCATTAGCACAGGCACCAGGATAGCAATTAAGCTGAAATCCCAACCCAGCATGGGTATCAGTCCCATAGAAATTATAATCGACATTATCACAACTGCAAGAGGAAGGATGACGCCTCGTTTTTCACGAAATGAGAAATAAAGAAACAGTATCATAATTAATAGTCCGATCGGGAGTAAAATGATCAGATCGCGTGTGGCTTTTCGTTGTATTTCGTAACGTAAATAAGGCGCTCCATTCAAAAATACTTCTTCTTTACCGGGGTTTATTCGTAATTGCTCATTTATCAGATCAAACATTTTCTCATCGGATACATCGTTGGCAGGAAACAAAACAATCAATGTATACCGGAAATCTTTTGATACTACGGTACCATAGACAAGATCGTTATTACGGATTTGCTCTCTGAGTTTTTCCCGACGGCCATCGGAAGTTGGTATACGTTTGACAGCAGGGTCCACAATCATGAATCCTTCTTCACCTTTTACATCCTTCAGGTCGAACAGCGAGATAACTCTGTCAAATTCCTTCATCCTTCCAAATGCCTTGCTCAGGGCTCTTAAGCGTTCAAGTGTGTTTTTATTCAGGACATCATCAGTATGGAGAAACACTATTACCGGTTCGTCACTTCCGAAAATTTCCTGAAGCCTGTCCTGATTGATTTTTGCAGGTATATCGGAAGGCAGGTAAGTATTCAGGTCAGAATTGATAGTGGCATCTTTCAGAGGAATCAACAGAATGATGCACAAAATAACCGGGATGAGGATAAACCACCACTTATGTTCTACAATAAATTCTGTCAGTTTAGATTGTGTGATCATGAGCTAAAAATTTACTCGTAGTTCAAGAAAAACACCATTTAGAACAGGTTTAGAAAGACTGAAGACTGAGTTCCCGGGACCGTTCATATAATTCCCTCCGATACGCGATTCAAGAGAATCAGTAATCTTCCACTTAAGTGTTGGACGTATAAGATATTCTTCCGAGGTAATATTATAGTACCCTGACAATTCGAGTTGAAATATTTCGTGGATAAAGGTTTTGTTAACTGAGAGGAACAGGGCATGATTGAATTCTTTCTGCTGATTAAAGATTTTCTGGTCAAAGAGGCCTGCTTCGTAATTTATCTTATCCTGGTAATACTGAATTTGTTGTTGCGGATCGTTGGGATCGATGAGAACAGCTGGTTGCAGCCTTATAAAATCTGAAGTGTAATTTCCAATATACTGGAAAATGGCCGTAATTCCCAGGAAATTGTGTTCCAGACCAAAAACATATGCCAAACCGGGATTGGGTATGTGCATGTTATCTTTATAGTGTGTTGTATGATTATAGGCCAGCTCACCCCGTAGTATCCACTTTCCGGGAAATAGGGCAAAGTCGCTGCCTAAGGTTTGTTTTCTGTAAAAATCAGGTATAAACCGTATAACGGGTGATGGCTGCATCATGTCTATTTCATCTATCCGGAAACCATAAAAAGGATCGAATCCATTGAAATACGAAATCGAAAAGCCGGCTTTTGTAAATTCAAAATTCAACCGACCGGCAATTGTTCCGTTCTTAAATTTCAGGTCCGGAACGCTGGCATGAATAAATTCGGCATTTTCCATAATAGCAAACAAATCGTATCGGTAAGCGGATGATCTATAAACAGGGATAGCTATCAGATCGAATTCGATTTGCGAATTAATAAAGTATTTGAAGCGCAGCAGCGTATTGGAAAGTTTTTGATCGTCGGGTTCTGCCGACAGGAAAAAATAATCGTTCGGAGTAATATTATTGGTAGGATTGAAACCATCGGTGCGGCCCCATTGGACAATTTGGTTACCCAGAAAAATATGGAAATTCGTTCCCCGGTATCCGGCGTTTAACTCTTTTAGCTGTAGAATAACTGTGTCTTTTCCGAACTGAGATCCTCCTCGAAAACGTATATCGGAATGTAAATAAGATGATTTATAGTCAAGTGTCGATTGAAGGGCAAATTCTCCAAAAACAGCGGCATAATCATAATTTTCACCTCCACAAAATAACGATGCCCTTGTGTATCCATTCCATTCCATAGGAGTTGTTCGGTTATCATTTGCTCCGGCAACCGTGCTTTCGAAAAGTCCCTGGCAAAAAACTTGTATTAATTGTATTGATAAGAGGAGTCCCGTACAAAGTAATTTCCTCATAATACCTGTATAATGAATTTCGGTCTCTTTGTACAAGAATACTGTAAGTTGAGACGGTTCCGGTTCGGAGCGCGCCTTTAGGACAAGAACATGTTGTCCGGATTTCGCGCTGCATTTTTCAGAATGTGATTATCTATTAATATTACAGGGCATTAGGACCAGTTTATTTGTTTAAATGAATTGAGAAATTGTTTAGAAGTTTAGATGTTGAGTAGTTTAGAAGGTTAACGCTGGGTGGGGATGAGTAATTAAAAATGAAAAATTAATAATGAATAATGAGGGAATTTTGATTCGTAACAGAGTTCAGGATTCTGTGAATTCAAAGGATAAACCAACAATTAACAACAACACTAACTGACAACTGCTGCTACTTACTGCTTCTGGTATACTATTCTTCTTTGTATTGTGTGGGAGTTTTTCCGGTCAGATTTTTAAAAACCGAAAAAAAGGTGGATTTACTGTTGAAGCCGCATTCATATCCTACGGCTTCGATGGAAAATACATTTTTTTTCGGGTCGGAAAGCATCTGTTTTACAGCTTCCACCCGGTATTCATTCACAAACTGATAGAAGTTTTTCCTGAAAACCGTGTTAAGCACTTCCGTAACAATATGCCTGGATAAGCTGAGTTTTTCGGAGAGTTTGCCAATCGTCAGCTCACTGTCGAGGTAAGGCTTTTCTTTTTCAAAATAACTTAAAATTTTTTTCTGCAGTTCCTTTTTGTATTTTTCCTGAAGCCTTGAATATTTATATTTTCCGTTTTTGCCGTTTTCTTCGGTCTGGTTCTCGTAAAAAATCAATTCTTGTTTAAGTCCATAGAACCCCAGGATGTAAAGAAGGCCGAGCAGGAATGAATAGCTGAAGTTCAGGATGACAGGGTCGGTAATTTTAAAATAGTTCAGTATTCCCAGGGTAACGGTACCTGACCAATAGAGGATGTATGCAATCAGGACAAAAAGTAACCAACTGATGCGTTTGTAACTGTCGAGGGTCGAGAATTCATTTTTCAGGTTAATCCTGTGTTTATGTACTTTAAGTATGCTCAATAGTGAGTAGACAATCCATGAAACAGACGATGCAACCACAAAAGCTATTCTTAAAAGCAAAGTGTTGTCGGGTTTTAAGAAATCCTCTACAACAAGTTTTTCTCCAAGCAGGTAAGCCATTCCTTCAAAAAAGATATACGGAAGAAGATGGAGAAGTTGTATCCAGCGTAAGGTGAATTTTTTATTTGTCAGGCTGCAGGTATATAGATAAATTGCAGGATTAAACAGGAAAAAAGGATTGGAAAGTGTGACATTGCCTTTAAAAGTCATAAGATCGATGGCATAGGTTCCGAACTCAAAAGCTATCAGGAAAAGCCAGGATGCCAGTACCATATCGGAAACATTCCTGCCCTTCTTGGCAGCAATCAGAATTCCGGTAAAAATGGCCTGTGAAAACCCTATCCATGCCACTACTTCCATGAAAGCAAATGTATTAAAAATAGTTTTTGATAATGTCAATAAAAGAAGTAAGAGAGGAGTTTAAAAAGCTCTGAATAGGTGGTAAGAGTAATGGATAAATGGATGAGTGGGTTTTAATTCAATAAACTTCTTAATTCATTTAAGTTGAAATGCAACTGTATATTCATCTGATATTCTTGGGACTAGTACTAAGTTCCAACTTGTTAGCAACATTTCACAGGTTCCTAAATACTCGAAAGAAATTGAATAAATGATTTTCTTATTTG
>CAZQCO010000098.1:0-12518 GCA_964592225.1 uncultured Bacteroidales bacterium | reverse complement strand
TATACCTAATTGATGCTAGCACCGGGGCCGAAATATGTCATTATACTACAGTTAATGAAATAAGAACTACGGCGGCCCTGTATGAAAACATCATTTGCTTTGAGAGCGGAAATGTACTGTATGGATTGAATATAGAGGGCAATTTACTATGGACCGATACTCTTTATGATGGTGCCTTACTCAACGAACACGATCAGTGGGATTGCTTTAGGTCCTCGCCTGAATTATTTGATAGTATTGCCTACATTGGCTCGGAAGAAGGTCTCGTACTAGGTGTTAATGTTAAAACAGGAGAAAGAGTCTTTGAGGCTCAGACACCTCAGGCCGATGTTACCATAGAAACCACTCCTGCTATTTATAACAATAAGATATATGTGGGCGACTGGCTGGGCGTATTATCCGTATTTGATCTGACAACACAGGACCTGGTTTGGCAATATGATACCAAGGATGATAACACCTATTTCTGGGTAAATGTTATTGTATCTCAACCTCTGATTTATCGCGATACGCTCTACTTTGGAGGGAGAAACTGTAATTTATATGCTTTTAATCCCGAAACCGGGGAAAGATTTTGGAAGTTTCATGAACCCAGCGATAAATGGCTCTTTGGAGGACCGGTGGTTTCCGATGATGTATTGTATGTGGGCAGCTCTTTCCAGCAATTGCTCTATGCTTTCAGTCCTGATGAGCCTGAAATGTTGTGGTCGGCCGATGTATATGGACTGAACTATGGCTATCCTGTAATCCACGATGATCATATTCTGATTGGCACAGGCAGTACCTCAGATATAGACTCCGGATCGTTGACTATTGTTAATAAACAAACACATGAAATTATGGAAAGATATCTCGTGAACGGATGGGTAGAGACCCCTCTTTACCTAGATGGTATTATCTATTTCGGCTGTGCTGATGGTAAACTCTATGCCATAAACGAACAAAATTTGCTGAATACCTTAAGACCCCATACTTTTCTTAAAGATGAAAGCACTATCGATCTGGGTCAGTTACCCAATATCGGAAGCATTGATACTTCCTTTTATATTTACAACGATGGAGAAGGTGAAGATTCGGTAACCATTAGTACCTCATACGATTATGTGAGTATTGATCCTGCTTCATTCATCCTTCCTGGTTCCGATTCGCTGGAAATATCGGTGAGCATCGATTTGTCCGGTTTATCTTCGGGTGATAAAAACATTCCCATCGTTCTTCGATCGCATAAATGTATGCTTCCGCAAAATACCATAACAAAAAGAATTGTATTTGAAATTTACGGAGCCACTGCTGTTGGCCGGCACGAAAAATCATTACCATCTTCCATCGCTCAGAACTATCCTAATCCGACCACAGGCGAAACCTATTTTACTTATTATCTCGACCGGGTATGTCTTGTACAGCTTACCATAAGTGATATTCTTGGCAAGGAGGCCGAACATGTGATTCATGAGATACAACAGCAGGGACAACATACCCTAAAGTATAATGTTTCGGGCCTGGAAAGCGGTACGTATTTATATTCTTTCCGGGCCGGTGAAAAGATGATAACAAGGAAAATGATGGTTGTACATAAGTAAAAGAAATTAGCCCGGGATTATTTTTTAATTTCTGTAAAAGCTTAGAAATCATTCATTATAAAATAAAATTGAAGGTTTTTTTGCAATTTTATTTGGTAATGCCCTGCAGGATGATAACACTACAAGTAAAACCAAACAACGAACCTGATGCAAAGGATAAAAAATCAGAATGAATCAATTTTGAAATACCAAAGAATCCGTCCAATACAATAGGCAAAGTGCCGATAAGCAAAAACCAGAAGCTTACTTTATATTTCTTTCTGAACATAAATAATTCATATACCCAGGCTCCAATAAATAGAAAACTATGAATGCCCATGCACCGGTAACAAAGTGGTAATTTAATCGTGCGATGGAAGAAAATCAGATTTTCGCCCTGATGACAGAGGAATCCATAGTATTTATTCAGATAAACTGCTAATGAAGTATTCTGGAATAGTATACTGGCTGCTATTAACAGAGCATTAGCAGAAAATACAAAATACACTACAAATCGTATCCTATTATTTGTTTTGATCGAAATACTGATTAGCTATATATAGTTTCATCAGACAAAGTCCGTTATCATTCTAGTTGAAATATTTATAGAAATTTTCTTTAAAAATCCGGACTTGATCTATCAACCTCTAATTATTCTAATTGTATAGTTTCCTCTGCTACAGTGCACCATGATATATAATCCGACAGATTATAGAAAACAAAGGGTATTCTGAAATAATAACTTTGTGAACTGACTCCGATATTATTTTCATCCTCGTAGGTAAATTCTTCCTTAGATACTGTTGTACCCGTAGATGAAAATACGGAATGACTCATCTTGGTCTTTCTGCCCAACTCGTCATAATCGTACCTGTCGACATACTTGTAATTTCCTTTACCATCCCTGGTAATCAGAGTTTGTATTAGTACTTTATCATTAATTACAACGACTATAGTCGAATCAACCCAATCTATTTTGCGGCTTGATTCATTGTAATGAACTCTTCGGGCACATACTCTGTACTTTATTTCATTACCGTATTCGCTATTCTTAACGGTAATATAATCCAAATAGCTCCAGATACCATAGGGTTTGCCTGAGGCGTAAAGTTCTATTGAAATAATTTCGCCCTCATCATTGTAATTAAACTTAGCTTCTTGTTTTACCGTATTATCGTACGTATAGGTCCAGCTACTTAATCCGGGTTGAAAATCATGTTCCCGCTGAACAATATATTCCGGAGTAGCACAATTTATAAATGCAAGAATTAACAGCACAATAGCAGCAAGCATTAAGAATTTGTTGTTTTTTAGCATGGTAATTTCCTCCTTGTTGTTTTTATAGGGTTATATAGATTATGCAATACGAATTGTCAACCTGCTTCATAAGTGTATTTATATCCTTTTTCGATACAATATCAAAAATGCATGTACCCCGTTTCTACAATTTACACATAAGCTTTCCTCTATTTTTTCTTTCAATGAAGTTATTAGCATTTATTGCCTTCAACCAGATGAAAGGGGGTTTCATTTTTATAATCAAAGTCCTAATATAATAACTAATCGTTTCCTATCCAATAATTTACAAAATCAAATTCATGAAAGTTATTACCGCTAGTGTTAATAATCTACGGATTGATTGTAGTAGAGCCCCTCTCCTTTTGACATATACCTACATATCCTATTTGACATAATACTCTTGCCTGTCTTCTGTCAATTTCATAATATTGTACTGTCCTATAGGTATCTAAAAGCTTGGCCATGTTACGTTCAATTTATATTTTTTTTATCAGCCTGATGTGCTGTATTAGCTTTGCCCAAAATTGGCAGTTGTTTCCAGTGAACCAGTTGAATCATTACCGGGTCGATACGGAAAATCCTGCTATCCGCTCTTTTGAATGTGATTCTGCGCATCTCAATGATGAATCAATTGTACACCTTTTCAGGAGATATAATGGCTTTTCCGACACCTGCTTCTGGCAAAACCGAAACATGTTTTATTGCAGCAACTCAATCACTTTTGACATCGATTCCTTGATCTATAATTATGATTCAGTAATATACTATTTTACAGAATCAGGTACTCTATTCGATTTTGTGTTTAAGTACGCTGCCAAACCCGGCGAAGAATGGGACCTTTCATCGCACCTTGGCAGAACAGGGACCTGCAATAGTGTCGGTGTCATGGATATTCTGGGTGTGACAGATTCGGTGAAAATCTTTACTTTGCAAACTGCTGTTGAGGATGTCCAATTTATAGTATCAAAGACTAATGGTTTGATACAATTTATACCTTTCATATTTTTCTTCTATGAGTTCCCAACTGCCAAATCAACTTTTCCCTATTACAATCTGATAGGATTTGAATCGACTGCGGAAACACAGGGATTTCAATTCCCGGGATTTGCTGAATACTTTCATCTCTCGGCAGGCGATTTACTTTTATGGAAGTATACATTTTATGATATGATGGACCTGACTACCCACTATTACAGAGATTCATTGAAAGCCTCATCCCTTTATCCTGATTCCGTTGAATATAAGATTTCCCGTAAAGTCTACGATATAAACGCCGAATTAATCGAGAGCCTAAATACCTCTATTGATTACTACAGGAATGAGTACGAATATTTTCTTCAAACACCTGCCAGATGGTTTACAATAAGCAATAGTGATCCGTATGAAGAAATTTATTTTATTGATAATGCGTACTTTGTATACTCAGAAATTGATACTACAATGATCAAAGAATTCAGTGCTGATGCCTGTATTTTTCAGCATTATGAGAATGAATGTCAGATTATGTGCCTTAACAACTTTTATGATACGGAATATAAAGTTTCTACCATTGAAGGTCTCACTTATTTAAGCGAGGCCTATGGAAGGGAACATGAACTTCTCGGGTCTGTTATCGATGGAGTGGAAAGAGGATCGATGCAAATTCCTGTGGGTCTTGAGCAACTTAGCGACTGTCCCGTAAGCATTTATCCCAATCCGTCTTCGGGAATTATTTCATTGACCAACGAGCATTTTATTCGTCAAATAGAGATATACAATCCTCTGGGAAAAATGATATATTCCGGCGGAGGTTCTCGTGAAATCAATTTGTCCGGTTATCCTAGAGGTTGTTACTATTTTCTTATTTACACAAACTTAGGTAAGGTATATGCTAAAAAATTAATTCTGGTTAGATAGAAATTAAAAAAAAAGTGAACGACCCCTCGATTACTAGGCTCTTTTCTGCTTGCCTGGCTTATGTAATACCTTATGGATAATTACACTAAGGTCCTCACTTTTAATGGGTTTTGAGAGATAGTCGTCGCAACCTGCATTCAGCGCTTTTATTCTGTCCCCGGCCAGGGCATAGGCAGTCTGCGCAATGACTGGCAAATCAGGATTGAACTTTTTTATCTGTCCTGTAGCTTCATAACCGTTCATCACAGGCATTTTTATATCCATAAGCACCAGATCAATGTCCGGCCTGGATTTTACCAGTTCAACAGCTTCTTTGCCATTCCTGGCATGAATTAGTTTTATTTTCAATTCCTTAAGTACTTCCTCAATAAATAAATAGTTTATTTCTTCATCTTCGGCAACCAGTATAGTAAGTGAATCAAAATCAAGAACCGAAGATTCTGGTTTTGAAATTCCTGTGTTTTCCATTTTCGGAGTTGCCAGCAGGTAGGGAATGGTAAAATAGAATATAGAACCTTTACCGACTTCTGACTCCACCCATATCTTTCCGCCCAACAGGCTAACCAGCCGTTTGGAAATAGCAAGACCTAGACCGGTTCCGCCATACGATCGGTTCAATTCAAGTTCAACCTGTCGAAAGGAATCAAATATTTTATCCTGAAGTTCGATCGGGATTCCTATGCCAGTGTCTTTTACAAAAAATTGTAGCGTACCATTGACAACCTCATATCCGAATTTAATATACCCGCTATCAGTAAATTTTATTGCGTTGCTCAACAGGTTGTTCAATACCTGGTAGAGTTTTATTTTATCTGTCCGTATGATAGCGGCAGTTTTATTCAGCGGTTTAATACTGTAAAGCGACAAATCTGTTATTTTAGTTGCAGGCAAATGAAAAGCACTCAATTCATCAATAAGTAAGTTAATGTCAACTTTTTCCTCTTTTATTTTCACCTGACCAGCTTCAATCTTGGAAATATCCAAAATGTCATTCACAATTTGCTGAAGCATATTACAGCTTTCGGTCACTATATTTGAGTAATTCAATCGTTTTTCAGTAGGAAGATCGGCCCGTGACAGCAGATTGGAGAATCCAATGATACCGTTCATAGGTGTTCGTATTTCATGACTCATATTAGCCAGGAATGCAGATTTTAACCGATCAGATTCCTCAGCTTTTTCTTTTGACTGTAAAAGTTCAATCTCAATAAGTTTTTGTCTGGTAATGTCCTGGTTGGCTCCGTATGTCTTGATGGTTTTGCCCTCACTGTCTTTCATCACAAAAAATTTGACAAATATATATCCCATTCCCCCATCAGCATATATAATGCGATGCTCCAGCTGGCGATTGTAATAAGGATCGTCAGTTTCAAGCGCCATTTTCATTTCTTCAGCAATATAATGCTGATCGTCAGGATGTAAGAATTTTTCTGCATAACGTACCGGAGTCATTTTGTAACCACCTTCCTTTTCAGCGGTAGTATGAAATATGGCATAGAGGTGATCGTTAAATGTGAATAAATCATCTTCAACATCGTATTCCCAGTAACCCAGTTTGGCAATTTCCATGGCATTCGACAACCGGGCCTCACTGGTTTTTAGCGCTTGTTCTATTTCCAGTCGTTCCGTTATATCTTTTGAGAAAGAAAATGAAATTTCCTTATCGGCATATTTTAGATAATTTACGGTTATTTCAACCGGAAATTCAGTTCCATCCTTTCGCCTATGCAATGTTTCAAAAGTAGACGAAAGTTTATTCTTTATTTTTTTTCTGTGTTTAGTCCAGCTATCCAGGGTAAAAGTGGGATCGATATCAATAACGTTCATTCCAAGCAATTCTTCTTTGTTATACCCCAGACTTTCATATGCATATTGATTTACATATTCGATGATGCCACTATCATTTACTTGAAATACCCCGATCTGAGAATGATCGATTCCGAATTGTGTCCGTAACAGTTGCTCTTTAGCTCTCTTACTTTCGGTAATATCATGTATAAAAGCCAGTGTTGCCGCCTGTCCCTTATATGTGTAAGGAGAAGATTTAATTTCAACCGTAACAGTATCACCGTTTTTCACTATAACTGAGACTTCGTAATGAAGAATATCATTCAGACCCTGCATCCGTTTTTTATGGTAATTGGCAACAACTTCCCTGTCTTCGGGAACAATATAATCAATACAGGCTTTTCCTATCAATTCATTGGGAGCAAAACCAAATATTTTCAGTATCACATTATTGGCAAATTTTATAATACCCTCCTGTGCAACAATAATACCTTCAGATGCACTTTCAACCAGAGTGCGGTATTGATGTTCACTTTCTTCCACTGCAAGCTGACTTAGCATCTGATCGGTAATATCCTGAACAATTCCGTGAATGCCCTGAGTCACACCCAATTTATTTTTATCTATATATACCTGCTCACGCAAGTATTTGATCCTGCCATCGGGCATTAACATCCGGAAAGTCTGACTTTCTTCCTGCTTATCGGTGAATAATTTTTGATGGGCGCTTTCGAATCCCTGTCTGTCCTCAGGATGAACCATTTTATAAATTAACTCAGCAGAAGGTTGAGTTGTCTTTCTATCCAGCTCCAATATCTCAAATAATTCATCGGACCATGTTACAGTTTTAGTTTTCAGAGATTGTTCAAAATATCCCAAACGGGATATCTTCTGCATTCGTTGCTGCAATTCCGACTTTCGGATCATTTCTTCTTCGAATTTTTTACGTTCAGTTATATCCTCCAGAATATGCAGAATAAATACCGGTTTTTGTTTTTTATCCCTTTGTACATAGCTGTTAATCCTTGACCAGATAGTCTCTTCCGATTTACGAATAAGTCTTATTTCAACGGAATAAGTGCAATTACCGGATTCCAATAGATTGTGTAATTCTGAATTGAATTTTTTTTGATTATCAGGATGAATCAGATTTGAAAATTTCATTTTGTTCAATTCATCCTGTGAGTAGCCCAGTAAAGTTATAAAAGCGGGATTTGCAGATGTAATCTTCCCCTCCTTGTTCTGCTGTATCGCGGCTACCAAATTTTGGTTATATACTGAGGTAAAATAATCGGTAGATTCTTCCTTGTCGACATACTCCGATACAGCCAGATCATTGTGTCCGGTAACTGATTTATTCCGGGTGGAGATATATCCGATAAAAAATCCGGAATTAGTTTTTTCACCAGGTACACTCTGGCAGGTAAAATCAGTATAAAATGGTTTACCCGATTTATGACAGAACCTGATAGTTCTAACAGGATCTGAATCTTCTGAGGTTTTATTCTTATCTATAAGATCCAGAACCTGTTGAACATCATCCGGACAGATCAGATCCGTAAGTGTTAGCTGTAATAGTTCAGTTTCTTTATATCCTGTAAGCTCACAGAATGCCCTGTTAGTTTTTACAAATTCAAAATTCCCGGTTAACTGTACAATTGGGTTTGGGGAAAGTTCAAAAATTTTTTGATTCAGGAAGGACTTATTCAACGCATTATTCAAAATCATTTTAAATATTTTACAACACCAACTATTTCAACTCCTTCATCAACATTTATAAACTGAAAAGAATATATTTTGTTACCTAAATATATAAAAGATTTCATGAATGTTTGTCATTAAATAATACTAGGAAATAAATATCACTTAACAACCTGAGTTTTTTTAAATAACTCAAGATAGCCAAACATGTTTTTAAATAAAAGTCTGGTTTGATGATCTAAATAAAATTCTAACGGTTCTGTCCTATAGCCAAGAGTTATCTGATTTGTATAAGAAGCATAAAGTAAGTTTTTAACATAATAATTATCAAATTAAATAATAAAAAAGAATAGCCTAATTAGGTATGGCAGCCTTGCAATCTATACCTTTAAAAATTAAGCATACTATTCTCTCCCGGCATTTTCTCAACTATCTCTTTTGCATGGGTATTTTTATCGTTCAGGTAAAGCTTAATTTAATAAGTTTCGAACAAATTTCAAAAAGTCTCGGGATCTCCTTTTCTTATTTTTCAATAATTTTATCATGAAAATTCTGCATTAAACAGCTATAATATAACTTTAAATACCTTCAACTACTTACAATCAATTGTACCTATATTCTCATTTCATGGTCGTGAAGGGAGATGCCGGTAATCGTTCCATATTATATAGCATAGCTCCCATTGGGTTATCGGCCCAGGCATAACGCACTGAAACAGGTTTGGCAACTTTTTTACTCCAAACGATCACTTTTTGCCCAACGATTTTTGCTTCGGCCCTTACATATATACCGTCGGCACCTGCTATGGCAAATTGGCTCTGGTTCTCTCCTTCCTTAATTACGAGACCACTTCCTGTGCTAGTAAATGAAAGAAGTACTTTATTCCCATCTATTTTCATTGATTGATAAATGGGTCCGGAACATACTATTGTTGTTTCATCATAGGCCAACTTTTCAGCAAGCAATGCAAGCCGTTTTCCGACATCTTCCTTATTCAGCGGGTGAATATCGTTCCACTCACCCAGATCGATGGTAACGGCCATTCCTGTATTTTTAATACTTAGTGCATCCAGTTGAACCTGCCTGAATTCTGCCCAATTACTTTGGCCTGGATTTTCAACCGGTTCCATGAAATTGGGAAGCTGTACATAGAGAAATGGAAAATCACCTTCACCCCATTTTTCTCTCCAGTCATTGATCAGAGCCGGGAAGAGACTTGCATATTCTTCCGGATTATGTGTATTGGATTCCCCCTGGTACCAGATAACACCTTTCATTGAATAATTCAATAAGGGAGCTATCATGGCATTAAATAATCCCATGGGTTTCCACTGGATAAAAGTCTGAGACTCAAGAGGTGGAGTAGCTATACCCAATTTGTATTTCCATTCTCCGGTTAGATCAATCTTCTCATCTCTCACAATTATTTCGTAAGGTTTATCCGGAACAAATCCTCCCCTGTCGATATTACTAATCACCCTAACTATGAATGTGTTTTTGCCTGCCTTAAGCACACCAGCAGGGATATCATAACGCCGGGGAGGATACTGATAGCTTGTTGTTCCTATATACTTACCGTTCAACCAAACAGAATCGGCATCGACAATGCGTCCCAGATTTAGCCTGGCAGGTTTTCCGGTCATCGATTCCGGAACAGTTATTTCTTTTCTGAACCATACCACACCATTAACAGGTCCCAGCTTCGTATCAGCCCAGTAGCCCGGTATATTCATTACGGGCCATAATGAATCATCCAGTTCAGGACTGTTCCAGGGATTTGCCTGATTTTTATACCCTGCATCCTTTTCCCACGATGCAAAGTACCATTGGTTGCTCCTGGCGTTGTCACCGGCTTTGGTTGCGGCAATAAGGCTATCGCTCCTGAACCGGACTGCTTCGGCATAGTGAACTGGAAATTCCTTCAATGCTTCTTCACTTAACCAGGCTTCAATAGGTGAACCTCCCAAGCTGGCATTAATCAAACCGATGGGAATCCTGTATTTTTTATATAGCTCTTTGGCAAAGAAATAGGGTACTGCAGCAATTCCCGGAGCTGTTTGGGGATTAATATGCTGCCACGCACCATATGAGAAATCGGATTGAGGAGCTTTGAATTCGTAGGTTTTTGGAACCAGGAAATACCTTATTTCCGGATTCTCCGATTGTGCTATCTCTTCAGGATATAAAGGTTCGACACGTTTCAGTGAAATCTCCATATTCGACTGGCCTGAACAGATCCAAACATCGCCCATAAGAATATCATTCAACACAATGGAATTACTGCCCTTAATCAGCATTTCATAGGGACCACCAGCTGTCTGTGGAGGAATAACAATCGACCAGTTTCCATCCGGATCGGAGACGGAGAAATACTCATTTTGCATGAAATTGACCAGGATTTGTTCTCCGGGTTCCGCCCAACCCCATATTTTTACAGGTACATCGCGCTGAAGTACCATCCCATTACTGATTAAGCGAGGTAAAATTACTTCTGCACAGATGCTGAGGGATATAAAAAATATCCCAACTGACAATACTCCTCTTTTTATATGCCACTTACAATTCATAACTGAATGGTTTTATATTCGACTGATAAATTAATTATAATAAACTAATCGCTTAATTTATCGTAATTTTTACTATTGCTGCAATACTTATTTATATTTTTATCAGAATCTAGTACTTCATTTAAAATAGATTCGGGATCTGACGAATCAAATTTATAAGTCTTACATTGATATCCGTCATACCTCTGCAATCCATCATCCATTCCAATCCAGAGAAATCCCAGGTGATCCTGAAAAATACCGAAAGTTGAATTTGAAAGCAAACCGTCTTCAGTAGTTATGTTCTCAAATGATAATTTTTGCTGTGCATTAGCAGAATTTACCAGGCAAAAAAGCAAAATGGATAGCCAGAATATATACAACCTGGATATTTTCATTTATTCTAGCTGATATTTATGACTTCATAACTATCCGGACTTTTCTGATTCTATCAAGTAATTAATCCGGCAGAGTCTAAATAATCCAATCGTGATCTAATTTCTTTTCCATGAAAACAACTAACTGCAATGTGCTATTGCTCCTAAGATGCACCTAATTGTTACCGAATGTAAATTAATATAAACCAGGGATATAAACAAGTATTTTCCCCTCTCCTCAAGGTGATGGACAGGGTGAGGTGATCTATCGCTTTACCCGCGCATTTCCCTGCCAGATGCTCCATATCTGTTCTTCATCGGCGGGTTGTGCGTAATCGGTCAAGAAGGTAGTTGCCAGGACTCCGCTGGCCCATCCGAATTGAATCCATTTTTCAGCTCCCCATCCCTTTAGAATGGCATACAGCAGTCCACCTACAAATCCGTCTCCTCCACCAATACGGTCGAGAACAGTGATAGGCCTGGGTTCAACTATATGCCAGTGATTACCCTCGGACATGATAGCGCCCCAAAGGTGATTATTTGTACTAATTACTTCCCGCAGTGTGGTTGCATATACCGAGGTTCCGGGATATGCGTTCTTAACTCGATTAATCATTTCCTTAAAGCTTTCTATTTTAGCTGACAGATTTTTACCTCCGGAATCGGGACCCTCGACACCCAGGCATAGCTGAAAATCTTCTTCGTTGCCTACTAAAATATCTGAAATACTGGCAATCTCCGTAAAAATTTCGCCCAATTCTTTTTCACGTCCCTTCCAGAAAGAGGCCCGGTAGTTCAAATCGAAGGAAATCCGGGTCCCGTATTTTTTTGCTGCCCGTGTCAGTTCGAAACAAAATTCGCTGGTTTGTGGCGACAGAGCAGCAATAAGGCCCGAAAGATGCACTATTTGGACTCTTTCCTTGCCAAAAATACGATCAAGATCAAAATCTTTAACATTCAGTGTACGACCTACTTCTCCTGCACGATCGTTCCAAACCCTGGGACCTCGGGAACCATAGCCGCTGTCGGCAATATTTATTTGGTGCCTGTAACCCCACGGTCCCCCCTGCTCCAATTCTACACCTTCATACTCGATTCCGCGTCTGCGCAGGTTATCCTTGATAATTCGCGACATAGGACTGCCTTTTACAAATGTGGTTAATACTTTAACCGGCAATCCCAGATACGAAGAAATACTGGCTACATTCGATTCGGCGCTGGTAACCTGAAGCTGATAAGCATCGCTACTGTGTACAGGTTGTCCTCCAGCCGGAGTTAAACGCAATCCCATGCTTGTAGGTACCAGCAATGAATACTTGTTATTTTTATTATCAGACAAATTCATAATCGTG
>CAZQCO010000097.1:0-12555 GCA_964592225.1 uncultured Bacteroidales bacterium | reverse complement strand
TTTGGTAACTTTACCCGGCCAGTAGTTATGGCACAAGCGTGACGCTTGCGCCATGAGAGTGAAATCATTGAATGGGGTGGTTTTGCCGTACTATGCTGGGGATTACCTTCACTCTCTTTCTTTATCTGGACCTGTGTCAATTTAATCCCCCGGGCGCTCGACCATCATAAGTGGTATCAAAAGAATTTTACCGGTTACCCGGAAAAAAGGAAAGCGATTATTCCGTTTTTGTTATAGGAAGAAAAATCAAGATTTTTTTTAAGTAATTAAATTACAGACAATCAGTTTTCTGACATCAGCGCTTCAATTTCCTCAGCTTCAATTGGAATGCCGGCCATAATATCTGTGTTTCCTTCTTCTGTTATCAGCAGGTTATTTTCAAGCCGTATTCCAATGCCTTCTCCGGCAATATAAATGCCCGGCTCGCAGGTAAGCACCATGCCCGGCTCCAGAAGGGTATCCTTAGTGCCCACATCGTGAACATCGAGGCCCATAAAGTGCGAGGTGCCATGCATATAGTAGTTGAACCAAAGGGGGTCCTCTCCTTTATGTTTTTTCACCTCTTCACGCGTATAAAGCCCCAGCCGGATATGTTCCTCCTCCCATACCTTGCATACTTCCTTATGAAATCCGTTAATAGTGGTTCCGGGTTTTATAACGCTTTTCGCATAGTTGAATACACGCAGGGTAGCATTGTAGAGTTCGCGCTGGCGTTTGGTAAATTTTCCGCTGACGGGAATTGTCCTCGACATGTCGGCAGCATAGTTGGCATATTCCGCCCCGAAATCCATCAGCAGCAAATCGCCGGCTTTACAGGAATCGTTATTTTCAATATAATGCAGTACACAGGCATTTTTGCCCCCCGCCACAATAGGAGGATAGGCGTGCCCGTTTGCTCCGTTTTTTATAAAAGTGTGTGTTATCAGTGCCTCAATTTCATACTCTTTCATAGAGGGTTTAACTCCCTTTAATACTTCAAGAAAGGCTTCCCGGGTAATGTCAATAGCTTTTTCAATGCATTCCAGTTCGGTTTTCGACTTTTTTAACCGTAATTCCATGAGTAAGGGTGCCAGCCTTTCATAGTTGTGTAAAGGGTATTTTTCTTTGATCTGAGCCGCATTTACTTCATCATTCGACTTCACCTCAGGAATAAATTTAAAAAGCTCAGACAGGTTAAAATAGACATTTTCGGAGCTTGTCATTAACGCATGAAAAGTCAGTTCAAAATCATCGATATATTTAATGGTTTTTATACCTGAAATACGCTGCGTTTCATCAGGCGAAAGTTTATGTCCTTCCCAGGTTTCCAGCTTTTTACTGCTTTTCAAAATAAACAGTATTTCCTTTTGTCCGCTGTCCGGTGCATCGGGTGCCAGCAACAGTATCGATTTTTCCTGTTCAATTCCTGTAAGATAAAAAAAATCGGAGTGTTGCCGGAATGGGAAAAACTGATCTCCGTTTCGGGTCATCTGATAATTGGCAAACAATAGAGCAATTGAGCCAGGTTTCAATTTTTTAGCCAGATTTTTCCGGTTCTCCGAAAAGAATCCGTTATCAATGGGCGGGTATCTCATTTTTATAGTATTTCTTCAAAGGTAAAACTTTTCATTATTAACCTCTCTGTCAGTCATTCGGTAAATATGAGGTTGTCTAAAAAAGAAAAGAGTACTGGATTATTGGGATATTGGATGAATGATTATCTGTTATTTATTGCTTTCCCCCATTATTATAATATTCCATTCATCCAATAAATAAGGCATAGCCAAATAAAAATTTCCACACCCTTTTTTTCCGCTGCTACAACAAGTAGAAAAAACCTGAATTTATACAATTGATTACAGAACTTATCTGTTTCAAATAATCAAATTCATTGATGTGTTTTCAGATTTATTGGTTAAACCTGACAAATATTCTGAAAATATAATGTTTTTTGGCATATTTTTAATTCTTCATTATGTATAGAAATATACTTTTCAGAAAAAGGTGTATCAGTATATATTTGAATGTACTTTGAGTAAAAAAAATTCTACCTGTAATGAGCAACTTATTTACTTCGTCAATTGGTAAAAAGCTACTGATGTCCCTGGCTGGACTTTTTCTTATTGTGTTTCTGGTGGTTCACCTGAGTATTAATTTTCTTGTTTTGCTGAATTCGCATGAACCTTTCAACAAAGCAGCACATTTTATGAGTTCCAACCTGCTTATAAAGCTTATGGAGGTTATTCTTTTCGGAGGTTTTCTGATTCATATGATATATGGCTTAATTGTATCCATACAGAATATGTTGGCCCGACCAAAAAATTACTCGCAAAGCAATAATTCACAAAGCTCTTTCTTTTCAAAATATATGTTCCATACAGCAGTAGTTCTTACTATTTTCCTGGTGCTGCATTTACTCGATTTTTATATCAAATCAAAATTTCTGGGCGAAGTAAGCGATGTGGTTTACAACGGGAAACCCTATCACGATCTGGCATCGATGGTACTAGCGCGTTTTAAGATGGGCTGGGTTGTAATTATCTATGTAGTGGCTCTATTGGGGCTGGGTTTTCACCTGCATCATGGATTTCAGTCTGCCTTTCAGACCCTGGGCCTGAATCATCCGGTTTATACGCCTGTTATAAAAAGAATCGGGCTTATATATACCATTCTTGTTACGCTGGGTTTTATTTGTATCCCGGTATTAGTATATTATTTTAAGTAGAATTGATATGGCTATTCTAAATTCGAAAATACCTGAGGGACCTCTTGAACATAAATGGACTCAATATAAAGCCACTCAGCGTCTGGTAAATCCATCCAATAAGCGTAAACTCGATATCATTGTTGTAGGCACCGGATTAGCCGGAGCCTCTGCTTCGGCCAGTCTGGGTGAATTGGGATTCAATGTGAAAACATTCTGTTATCAGGATAGTCCCCGCAGAGCTCATAGTATTGCAGCACAGGGAGGTATCAATGCGGCCAAGAATTATCAGAACGATGGAGATAGTATTTATCGCTTATTCTACGATACTATTAAGGGCGGAGATTATCGTTCGCGCGAAGCCAATGTGTACCGGCTTGCTGAAGTAAGCAATCTGATTATCGATCAGTGTGTGGCCCAGGGAGTACCTTTTGCCCGCGAGTATGGAGGCCTTCTTGAT
Source organism: uncultured Bacteroidales bacterium (assembly GCA_964592225.1). GTDB lineage: Bacteria > Bacteroidota > Bacteroidia > Bacteroidales > UBA10428 > UBA10428. Next base: position 9,412 of record CAZQCO010000097.1, on the reverse strand, counting down.
AACCGTTCATTCGGCGGAGCACAAGTGTCAAGAACTTTTTATGCCCGTGGCCAAACAGGTCAACAGTTATTATTGGGAGCCTATGGCGCTTTCATGCGTCAGGTGAATAAAGGAACTATAACATTGTATCCCCGCCATGAAATGCTTAACCTGGTTATTATTGATGGAAAAGCCCGTGGAATAATAACACGAAATCTTATTACCGGAAAAATTGAAAGGCATTTCGCCCATGCGGTAGTAATAGCTTCAGGTGGCTATGGGAATGCTTTCTTCCTTTCTACTTATGCAATGGGATCGAATGGTAGTGCCATCTGGCAGATTTATAAAAAAGGTGCCTTTTTTGCTAATCCGGCATTTGTGCAGATACATCCCACCTGCTTACCGGTACATGGTAGTTACCAGTCGAAGCTGACCCTAATGAGTGAAAGTTTGCGTAATGACGGTCGTATTTGGGTACCCAGGAAAAAAGAAGATGCTGAAGAGATACGGAATGGCACACTAAAACCTACTGAAATTGCTGAAGAGGATCGCGATTACTACCTCGAAAGAAGGTACCCGGCTTTTGGTAACCTGGTACCGCGCGATGTCGCTTCAAGAGCTGCGAAGGAACGTTGCGATGCTGGTTTTGGAGTGGGTTCAGGGTTGGCTGTTTATCTCGATTTTGCCGATTCGATAAAACGGCTGGGAAAACACGTTGTTAAAGAGCGCTATGGGAATCTGTTTCAGATGTATGAAAAAATTGTGGATGAAAATCCCTATGAAACTCCTATGATGATCTACCCGGCTATTCATTATACCATGGGAGGAATCTGGGTCGATTATGAATTAATGACAACCATTCCGGGCCTCTTCGCTATTGGTGAAGCCAATTTTTCCGATCATGGAGCTAACCGGTTGGGTGCTTCAGCGTTGATGCAGGGTTTAGCCGATGGTTACTTTGTTTTACCCTATACCATTCAGAATTATCTGGCCGATGAGATCCTTACACCCCGTATGAATACAGATCTGCCTGAATTTAAGCAAGCTGAAAAGGAAATAATAGAGAGAATCGATCGGTTAACAAGTGTCAGGGGAGACGAGAGTGTTGATAGTTTTCATAGCCGTTTCGGTTTGAAACTTTGGAATACGGTTGGTATGTCCAGAAATAAAGCGGACCTGACTCATTCGATAGAAGACTTTAAAGCGATGCGTGAAGAATTCTGGAAAAAGATCCGGATTCCCGGAAGTAAAGATGAATTCAACCCTGAACTGGAAAAAGCCGGTAGGGTGGCTGATTTTATTGAAATCGGAGAACTTATGGCTAGAGATGCTTTACAACGGGAGGAATCGTGCGGGGGTCACTTCAGAGAGGAATACCAGAGCAAAGAAGGAGAAGCACTAAGAAATGACAACGACTACATGTATGTTGCTGCCTGGGAATACAAAGGAGAAAAATCGGATCCGGTGCTTCATAAAGAAGATCTTGCATACGAGAATATTAAAGTGCAAACGCGAAACTATAAGAAATAATTGAATTATGGATTTTAAACTAAGAATCTGGCGACAGGATAATGCCACAGTAAAAGGTAGATTCGAAACTTATAGGGTAAGCGATATTTCTCCCGATTGCTCGTTTCTCGAAATGTTGGATATCCTGAATCAGCAGATTATCGATAAATTTGAGAAGCCTGTATGCTTCGATCATGATTGTAGGGAAGGTATATGTGGTGTTTGTGGATTATATATTAATGGCAGACCACATGGCCCCGATGATGGCATTACAACCTGCCAGTTGCATATGAGAAAATTCCACGATGGTGACACTATTACAATAGAACCCTGGAGAGCCAAGCCTTTCCCCGTTATTAAAGATCTGGTCGTCGATCGGAGTGCATTCGATAAAATTATTCAGGCTGGCGGCTATATTTCAGTAAATACAGGTGGTACACCCGATGCAAATGCTATCCCAATTCCAAAGCATAATGCTGAAATAGCTATGGATGCAGCATCCTGTATTGGCTGTGGTGCCTGTGTTGCAGCTTGTAAAAATGCATCAGCTATGCTATTTGTTGCTGCCAAAGTATCTCAATTCGCCATGCTTCCACAGGGCAGAATTGAAGCAAAAGAACGTGTAGAAAAGATGGTGGCAAAAATGGATGAATTGGGATTTGGTAACTGCACTAACACGGGAGCCTGCGAAGTTGAATGTCCGAAAGAAATATCACTTTCTCATATCGCACGAATGAACCGGGAACTTTACGCAGCAAAAATTTTATAATAGCCCATTCGTTATATCCTGAGTACGCCTAAAAATTATATTGTCCTGTGATCCTTCCCCATTAAAGCTTTCTGAGTCAGAAAAAAATTTATTCCACCGGAATAAGTTTGATCTTCAAGCCTGTTTCAATTTCGAAATCTTCAATCTCGTCTTTAATGTCCGGATCATCTGTCTCAAAATACCAATTAATCTGAACCTGGTGACCTGCATCCTTCGATTTCTTTAGAATATCAAACATATCAAGCAGTAAACGCGATGAGTTGGTATTGAAATAAGTTAGTTTTATACTAAAAGTAACATCATTACCTTCTTGCAGTGAATATTCCTTTAACCAATTCAATAAAGGTGCATAAAATTTATATGCCTCCTCCATATAAGATTCTCCCGTCATTTCGCAAATACCAGTCGCAGCATCAAAATTTACTCCCGGATAATAGGGTGAATCAGGAATGGCATCAATGATCAGATTTTTCATATTCTGTTGGTTTTAACTTTTGTTTACTTTAGCCGTTATAATAAAATATGAATAGATTGTATCAATAGGTTCTATTTCAAGATCGAGTGAATTTCCGGTAATAAGTCCTGTTTGAATCAATCCTATATGTGCCCCTATATCGCGTTTATTAGCCTGACTTCTGGTTTTTCTTTTAAGTTCACGTAAACTTTCTTCGTCAAGTGAATTTATTTCATTACTATTCTTCTGCAATACAGGTCCATGTTCTTTTAAAATCTTATTTCCAGTCGTTATTTTAAATATCTTTTCTTCTTCATCCAGTCGAAACCATCCAATACCTGATCCAAACTTGCGTTCAATGTTGAACTGATCGACTGAATAGTAGGATACGTTCTGAATTAGCTCAATCAATACCTTATAAATTCGTCCAACTACTATTGTATTGGCTTTGAGATGTTGCTTAAGAAAGTTACTGAAAAATGAGATAAGGTCAATGTTTATTGGTCCATGATAGCAAATAATAGAATTTGAAAAATTAGTGTCGAGCATATTATATTATTTTTAAGCCAATGAAAGAAATATCGTCACGTTGTTCTTCATTTTCCATATAATCACTTAGGCGTTGTTCAAAGATAACTTTTTGCTCTTCCGGTCTTAACTTGGCACAATCGATCATTGTTTCTTCAATTCGTATCCGGCCAAACTTTTTACGCTCAGGTCCGTTCTGATCAATAATTCCATCGGAAAATAAATAAATCATATCGCCTTTTTCCAGTTTTTCTTCGAAATTAGTAAAGCTAATTGCTCTTTTTGAAAGGTTATAACCTCCTATCGATTTCCTGTCGCCATTATGAGTTATCAGTTTATTTTCGCGATTTTTTATAATATAAGCCGGACGTTTTGCACCTGCAAAAGTAAGAAAACGAGTGCCTTCAGGATGCAATTCAAATCTACAAAGGGCCATATCCATGCCATCATTATTATCTGTTTCTTCCTGTCGCAATGCCTGACGCACCATATTATTAAGCAATTTCAGAATTTCAGCCGGCGAATCGGTTTTACGTTCCATGACAATTTCATTGAGCAATCGATTTCCAATCATCGACATAAAAGCACCCGGAACTCCATGACCTGTACAATCAACAACCGCAAAATATACTATAGTCTTCTTACCTTCCAGTTTCGATGTTATCCAGTAAAAATCGCCCGATACGATATCCTTTGGCATATAGAGAATAAAGGAATTAAAATATTTCTCGATTTCCGTATTTGCCGGAAGCATGGCTTGTTGTATGGTTTGTGCATAACGAATACTCGCTCTGATTTCTTTGTTCTGTTTTTCAAGAGTAAGCCGTTGGGCATTAATCTTACGGTTAGCTTTAAATATCTGGATAATCATAAAGGTCAGTATCAATATGAAGCAAACAGATATTATAAATCCTATAACCCAGAATCTTCTCCGCAGCCTTTCGGCTATGAGTAGGGCATTCTGCTCATTGATTTTTGCTTCTTTAAGTTCAATTTCCATCTGCTGCTCGCGGGTCAGTTCTTCAACCTGATGAAGTGTTGTAACTGTTTGTTCCAGTTCTTCGCTGGTCTGATTTAACTTTTCCTGTGTTTGTGTTTTTTCAGACTGTGCAATATTTACCTTACGATCTGCTTCGTCAGATATTTCAACCATTTTTTGTTCTTTAATCTTGCGATCTATTGCCGAATACATCTCGAAATAAGTATGCGATTTTGCTGAATTACCCTGTTTTTCATAAATATCGTATGCAACTCCATAACACTGTTTGAGAAGGACAAGGTCGTTTAACTCTTTCGAGAGGCTTATTGCCTTCTCAATATTCTCAATGGCACTGTCGAAGCTCGACATTTCATTTTCCGCCATTGCCAGGTTGGTCAATACATTAATGATATCAGCCTTATTATTAATTTGTTTTCTAAACTCTAGCTCCTTATTAAGATGATAGACTGCTTTTGGAAAATTTTCTGCTTCGAGGTAAACCATGGAAAGACTATTGTGTGAGATCATCTGTCCACGTCGGTTTCTCATAGAAACGTTAATATCGAGTACTTTCTGATAATAGCCGGCAGCTTCTTCCAACCGGCTTGCACTGCGCAATAAGTAAGCCGACTGATTATATAGTTGGGCAGCAGCATTCTCCTTCCCCTTTTCAGTAAGGTAGGCCTCTGCCTTTGCATTATTTTCGGCAACCTGCCTATCTATTGCGTCATTATTTTGTCCGAAACAGGGAAGGTATAAAATGAGTAATAAAAAATAGGTTAGTTTATTAATATGTTGCATTATATCAATTCGTTATATTAACTATTTAAAAAGAAAAGCTAATTCCAAAATTCTAATTTTTTTAATGAGTATATTATCATCCTGATCGTTGCTTCTTTTCCAGTCGGTCATTGTACGAAATAATTATGCATTTTGTTCTTCTAATGGCAAGTTATAAATCCGTAATAATAATTCCTATAGCATTAATCAAATGCTTCAATTTCATTTACTGTTTTTTTAATAGGTTTTCCAAGCAATTTATAGCCTGAATCAGTAATGTTAACATTATCTTCAATACGTATGCCTCCAAATTGCAGGTATTGGCTAAGTAAATTATAATTGATATATTGATCCAGTTTTTTTTGCTTTTGCCACTGTTCAATTAAAGCCGGAATAAAATAAATGCCTGGTTCAACTGTAAGAACAAATCCGGATTTAAGTTCTTTAGCAAAGCGTAAATAGGCTGTGCCAAACTGTTCGCTCCGCAAGGTATTCTCATCATATCCAATCCTGTCTTCTCCCAGATCTTCCATATCATGTACATCGAGGCCCAACATATGCCCCAGACCATGAGGAAAAAACAGGGCATGGGCTCCGGCGTTAACGGCCTCATCTGTATCGCCTTTCATCAGCCCAAGATTTTTCAGCCCATTTGTTATATTTTTGGCAGCTTCATAATGGATATCCCTGTAAGGTATTCCAGGTTTCAGGCTTTTAATGGCTTTAAGCTGAGTTGAAAGAACAATCTCATAAATTTCCTTTTGTTGTAAAGTAAACTTGCCTCCAACCGGTGTGGTTCTGGTTATATCGGAAGCATAATGGTTCTGGCTTTCAACACCTGCATCGATTAGTAATAACTGGCCGTTCTTAAGTTTATTTCGGTGCGATTCGTTATGCAATACTTCTCCGTGTACCGAACATATTACCGGATAGGCAAATTCCAGGTCTTTTGCCTTTGCCAGTTTAAACATTTCAGCCACTATCTGATGCTCATATTTGCCTTCGAGAGCCATTTTCATAGCCATTTCATGCATAGGTCCGGTTACCTGATCGAGAGCCGATTCAATCTCGGCAATCTCTGTTTCTGTTTTAACAGAACGCTGATCGATTGCTGCTTGAATTAATGTTGCAGAGGCTCCTGGTATTATTTTTTCAGGTGACTTACCCAGCAATTGTGAAAGTATAAGGTTCTTCTGGGCAGTGTAGGGTGGTAAATAGTGTATTCTGCAATTTTCTGTCTTACACCTATCGATTTTATCTTTCAGTTGGCCAAGTGAGAGTGTCAAATGAATTCCTGAAGCTTCTGCCAATTCATGAAGAGTTTGCTGTGGCCCGCTCCAGACAGCCTCTTCAATTGTCGGTTCATTTCCTGCTAAATATTCATCCCCCGTTTGACATTCAATCATAAAGAATACATCAGGTGTGTTTATCCCTGTGTAATACAGGAAAGTACTATCCTGCCTGAAAGGAAGTACATTTGCAGCATAATTTCTTGGAAGTACCTGATTAGCCGAAAGCAAAATAATTCCTTCAGTAACTTTTCCCACCAATATCTTTCGGCGAAGAATATAATCTTTTTTCGTTAAACTCATTCCTTCTGTATATTTTTATCATAAAAGATACTTCTTCTCCCTATAAAATAAAAAGCAATACTGATTTTTTTTACAAAAGATGAGTGGGGTTAATTCTTCAAATTTATATACGAATAGTCTTGTATTATACACAAGGATTGTTACCTTCGTATACCTACGTTATTGTTTTTTTATTTTATAAATACCATTATATATGCCTTATCGTCGATTACCTAACACTGATTCTGCCCGACGTAGAGCATTGTCGAAGGCTTTTGAAAAAGGCAGGGAACTACCTCCCTTCAAACTTGCCTATTCACAAAGTACTTTTCAACGTGTTCAAACGTTTCTCCCGACCTGGGAAAAAGCTATGTATGAATCAAAACAAGCATACAGCAATCAGGTAAAACGTAACAAGGATTATATTCGAGTACAGAAGAAAGCCAAACTTTATATCTCGCATTTTATTCAGGTAGTAAATATGGCTATTATGCGGGGCGATTTGCCAGAAAATGAGCGCGGCATATTTGGAATGTATGCAGATATGACAAAGCTTCCCGTTCTGAATTCTGAGTCAGATCTTATAAAATGGGGGGAAAAGCTTATTCATGGCGAAAATCTTAGAAAAGGCAAAGGACTTAGTCCGATAACAAATCCAACTATTGCTGTAGTGCGCGTAAGGTATGAACAATTTCTCGATGCCTACAAATTTCAGAAAACCCTTCAGAAAAATTATAGCAGGGCTCAGGATTACCTGTCGAGCATACGTAAAGAAGCTGACAACATTATTCTGAATGTTTGGAACGAAGTTGAAAATCACTTCGCTGATCTTACTGATAAAGAAAAGAGAGCGAAGGGCGAAGAATACGGTCTTTCCTATGTTTTTCGAAAAAGTGAGCTTATTAAAGAAAAAGCAGCAGTAACTGCCGAATAGTTCCTCCACGAACTGATTGCTTATCTGAACTTCCTACTGACCTGCAGGCTCTGCTGCGTCAGGAAAAGTAATACTATGGTTAAAATAATACTTACTATCAATGCCATTAATGAGTTGTTATTTAATTCAGCAAGAAAATCGGTAAATCGAACATTGAAATCATCTGCAAAAAAAGACAGGCTTATTGCAATCGAATTATTCAGAAAATGAGCCAATACCGGTAACCAAATATTTTTGCTCCAGAAATAAAGATAACCGAAATATATGCCCAACAACAACCTGGGGAAAAAGCCATAGAATTGCATATGAATAGCACTAAAACACATGGCTGCTATGATAATTCCCAAATGGGAGTTCCTGAACCAATCGCCCAATAATCTCTGGAGAATTCCACGGAAAAAAAATTCTTCACCTAATGCCGGTAATACCGAGATGATCAGAATATTAATTATAAAGATACGGCCGCTTCTTTCTCCCAGTAAACGTTCAAAAACTTTAAGCCTTTCTTCTTCCATCAATTGCAAGGCTGTTTCAATTTTTTTCAGTGAATCCGGTAACTGAATTTCTGCATTCCATTGTATTATCCATTGTAAGAATGGAGCCGATAAAATAAGGGTTATCAAAGCCAGGAATCCTGTAAGTAGTAGGTCGGAATGCTTTCCGGTAAAAAATCTCTCTCCCTCCTTAAAGAGAAGCAAGTGAGCCAGCAGTGCAGGTATAATAAAAAGTCCTAAAGTCTGCAAACCTTGTAAATAGTAAAACAATCCCATGTCCGATTCCAACATTCCTCCGGCAATGATATCCTGGAGCTGTGGCCAGCTTAGTGAAAAGAGTAACGTTGCCAGCAATAAGCCCAGAAATGTTATGCTCAGATAGCTGATCCCCATAAGGGTAAATACAGTTAATAACCTCATAAAGGGCTTTGTATCTGCGAAAATCTGGTTTAGTAATCGGATAGTTGTTGAACAACTTCTCATAAGAAAAGCAAAGTTATTTCTAAATTTGCTGGCTAATTTAAATTAAAAGTTCAAGAGACCCTAGTGGTTAAAATTGCTGATATAGAATTAAAAGATCAACCTCTGTTTCTGGCCCCAATGGAGGACGTTACTGATACGTCATTCCGGTTTGTCTGCAAACAGTTCGGAGTGGATGTGATGTATACTGAATTTGTATCGTCGGACGGACTGATCAGAAATGCCCGAAAGAGTCTCGAAAAGCTTACGATTTTCGATTATGAACGGCCTATTGGTATCCAGCTTTACGGTCACCTCATCGATGCTATGGTGGAATCGGCCCGGATTGCGGAAACCTATGATCCCGATTTTATTGATCTTAATTTCGGGTGTCCGGTAAAAAAGATCGCCCGACGGGGAGCGGGAGCTGGTATGCTTTGCAATATCCCTCTGATGGTGGAAATGACCCGGTCGATTGTGAATGCAGTAAAAAAACCTGTGACAGTGAAAACCCGGCTGGGATGGGATGAAGAGACGAAAAATATAGTTGATATTGCTGAGCAACTGCAGGATACGGGAATAGCGGCATTAACAATTCACGGCCGTACCCGGGCTCAGATGTATAAAGGTCAGGCCGACTGGACCCTGATTGGGGAAGTTAAGAACAATCCGAGAATACATATCCCGATAATCGGTAATGGTGATATTGTATCCCCCGAAGGAGCCAAAGAGGCATTCGAAAAATATGGGATAGATGGGATCATGATTGGCCGTGGCTTGTTCGGAAAACCCTGGCTGTTCAGGGATATCCGGCATTATCTCGATCATGGACAACATGCCCCAGAATTCAGCGTATCGGAAAAAATTGAATTAGCCAAATTGCATTTTCAAAAATCGCTGGAATGCAAGGGCGAAAAAGTAGGTGTGCTGGAAATGCGCCGCCATTTTTCGAATTA
>CAZQCO010000096.1:0-12654 GCA_964592225.1 uncultured Bacteroidales bacterium | reverse complement strand
CCTATGCGCAGTACCGATGCCATTATGTGGGCGGTACGCTTTCGGAACAAAACTATCAAACGCTTTAAATTTCCTATTCGCACAACTCCCGAAGGAAGTATCATTCCCGATGCCGGCTATGCTACTGGAACGGATGATTTAAAGAGTCCACTTTTAAGAACTGAGCCGGAATCAATTGGAAAAGAATTATATACGAATGAATAATTAAGAATTAAGAATGAAGAATATATTGTTGCACGTATTTTTAATTATTCATTATTAATTCATAATTATCACAATAATAACCTATATATGAATATTGATAATTTTGAGACCATACAGATAGAGACCGATCTTTTAATCCTTGGGGGAGGCATGGCGGCCTGTGGTGCAGCTTTCGAAGCGGCGCACTGGGCCAATAAGCACAATATGAAAGTGACAGTAGTGGATAAGGCGGCCATGGAGCGTAGCGGAGCCGTGGCCATGGGGCTTTCGGCTATTAACCTGTACCTGGGTTTGAAAAATGGTAAAAATACAGTTGAAGATTATATCAATTATGTAAAAACCGACCTGATGGGTATTGTGCGCGACGATCTGGTTGCCAATATTGCGCGCCATGTTGATTCAACGGTCCATTTGTTTGAAAAATGGGGACTGCCCATCTGGAAAGATGAGCAAGGTAATTATATAAACGAGGGTCGCTGGCAGATCATGATCCATGGCGAATCATACAAAAATATTGTCTCGGAAGCAGCCAAGAATGCCCTGAAAGAACTGGGTTCAAATGGGCAGTATTTTGAGCGGATCTTTATTACCGAACCCATTATGGAGGGGGATCGTTGTGTTGGCGCAGCCGGGTTCAGCGTGCGTGAAAATAAGTTTTATATCTTCAAGGCAAAAGCCGTACTCGATGTTATGGGAGGGGCAGTGCATATTTTCCGTCCTCGTTCAGTAGGTGAGGGTCTTGGACGTTCATGGTATCCGCCGTTTAACTCGGGAGCAAGTACGTATTTTACATTGAAGGCTGGTGCCGAGATGACCTGCCAGGAAATACGGTTTGTGCCTGTACGGTTTAAAGATTCCTACGGTCCGGTAGGAGCATGGTTCCTCCTGTTTAAGGCGAAGGCCACCAATGCGAAAGGTGAGGATTATATGGTCACCCGGGCTGCCGAACTTGAGAAGTGGGCCCCGTACGGTACGGCAAAACCCACCCCGGCAAATCTTCGCAACTACCTGATGATGCTTGAAGTGGAAGCAGGAAACGGACCTATTTATATGCGTACTGATGAAGCTATTAAGGAGATCGTGGCCAATATCCCCGACGAAAAAGAAGGAAAACGGAAGTTGAAAGAACTGGAATCGGAGGCATGGGAAGACTTTCTGGATATGACGGTAAGCCAGGCACTCAACTGGGCTTCGCATAATATTATGCCCGAAGAAACACCTTCGGAAATTGCAGCCTGCGAACCCTATTTTATCAGTTCGCATTCCGGAGGTTCAGGTGCCTGGATCAGTGGAGCACGGGACCTTGCTCCGGACGATTATTTCTGGGGATATGGAAATATGACCACGATCAAAGGACTTTTTGCGGCGGGAGATGCTTCCGGTGCTTCGTCCCATAAGTTTTCATCGGGATCTTTTACTGAGGGCAGGATTGCTGCCAAATCGGCTCTGGCATTTTGTGCCGATCATCCGGAGGTTGTAACATTTCCTGATGATAAAATTGAAGAGATGAAAAAAAAGATTCTCCAACCTCTGGCATTATTCGACGAACATAAAGACTATGCTAATGATGAGGATGTAAACCCGAATTTCCTTAAACCCAAAATGTTTATGTTCCGCCTGCAGAAAATTATGGACGAATATGCCGGTGGGGCTTCGGTAGGATTTAAAACATCGAAGGCATTACTTGAGAAGGGATTGGAATTTCTGCAATTTATGAAGGAAGATTCGGAAAAGCTGGCAGCATCCAATCTCCATGAGCTGATGCGATGCTGGGAGAACATCCACCGTATGTGGCAGGCCGAATCGCATATCCGGACTGTGTTGTTTCGCGAGGAGACTCGTTGGCCGGGCTATTATTTCCGAACTGATTTTCCTGAAATGAAGAGCGATTGGAAATGTTTTGCCAACTGCCGCTGGAACCCTGAAAACGGTGAGTGGGAAACAATGAAACGGGAGATTCATGAACTGGTTTAAATTGAATGAATAATTAATAATTAAGAATTAATAATTGTGGACTTGCAATGGCAAAGGATGAAAATATTATATTAACTAAGACCTATAACTTTGCATTAAAAATCATTAAGCTCTATAAAGAATTGATATATAATCAAAAAGAGTTTGATCTTTCCAGACAATTACTCAGAAGTGCTACTTTTATAGGTTCAAATGCTGAAGAAGCTGCTGGCGCTCAATCAAGAAAAGATTTTATAGCAAAGTTCTCCATTGCATATAAAGAATCAAGGGAAACAAATTATTGGCTCCGATTATTAAGAGATTCACAAATTATTAAAAGTGATACGGCTAATAATCTTATTGTCGATTGCGAGGAAATACAAAAAATAATTACATCAATTCTCAAAACAACCAAAGTTTCTTAGTCAATGAGCGGACTTCTGAAAATATCAATTCAACCATTATTCATTATTAATTTTTCATTTTTAATTACTTATCTTAATGGTATTGGAAAATAAACCCATACTCGTAATCGGTGGAGGAATAAGCGGAATTACATCCGCAGTGGAAGTTGCCGAAGTAGGAAGGGAAGTAATTCTGATTGAGAAAGAGCCCTGGCTGGGTGGAAATGTGGTGAAAATGAATAATTACTTTCCGAAACTTTGTCCTCCGGCATGCGGACTGGAAATTAATTTCCGAAGGATACGTCAAAATTCAAGGATAACAACATATACTGCAACTGAAGCTATTGCCCTCAGTGGATCAAAAGGTCATTTTATTGTTACACTCCGGCAGACCCCTCAACTGGTAAAAAATAATTGTACTGCCTGCGGAAAATGCGTTGATGTTTGTCCGGTCGAAAGACCCGACAATTTCAACTATGGCTTTACCAACTCCAGGGCCATCTACCTACCCCACGACATGGCTTTTCCTATGAAATATTCGATTGATGATAATTACTGTACAAAATCGGATTGCGCTAAATGTGTTGAGGTATGCGAATACAATGCCATCGATCTGCAGGCGACTGAAAAGCAATTCGACGTGGAAGTTGAGTCAGTAATAGTGGCAACCGGTTGGAAAAATTACGATGCCGGAAAAATTGAAAACCTTAACTATAAGAACTTCGATAATGTAATATCGAATGTTGAATTTGAACGATTAATTGCTCCGGGAGGAGCTGGAGATGGTCAATTGGTAAGGCCTTCGGATAGGAAGATCCCTAAGGAAATTGTGTTTGTACAGTGTGCCGGATCGCGCGATGAAAATCACCTGCCCTATTGTTCGGCGGTCTGTTGTTCTGCCTCTCTCAAACATGCCTTAACCATTCAGCACAAGTATCCTGACAGCAAGATCAGTATTTTCTATATCGACCTACGGGTAACCGGAAGGAATGAGGATTTTTTAAATAAAGTGCAGGATAATAAGAATATCGGATTAATTAAGGGAAAAGTGGCCAGGATAGAAGAGATAGATGGAACAGATAATCTGGTGGTGGAAGCAGAGGATATTCTGGCAGGTAAAAAGATCCGGATGGAAGCTGAACTTGTGGTTCTGGCGACAGGCATTGTTCCAAACAGTCCTCTATTTAATACCATAAAGAATGATGAAGGATTTCTGGTAGCGGATCAGGATAGTGGTGTGATAACTGTGGCCTGTTGTAAAAAGCCAATGGATGTATCATCATCAGTTAAGGATGCTACAGCAGCGGCATTAAAGGCTATTCAAAATAACAATTAACTGCTTGCAATTTGGAAAAGAAAACAGGAATATATATCTGCTCCGGATGCGGGATCGGTAAATCACTTCAGCTCGAAAAGCTTAAACAGATTGCAGTTCAGCCTTCTGTGAAGATTTGCAGATTGCACGCTTCACTTTGTTCGGTTGATGGCTATGAACAAATTAAAAAAGATATTGACACAGAAAAGCTCGATAGTATAGTTATTGCAGCCTGTTCACCCAGAGAAAAAACAGATATATTCAGTTTTTCGGATCATATTCTTATGGAGAGGCTTAACCTGCGCGAACATGTGGTTTGGGGTTTGGAAGCGGAAGAGGATGACAGACAGATGGCTGCCGAGGATTATCTGCGTATTTCACTTGCAAGACTTCAGAATATAACGAACCCGGTTCCGTATATTTCGGACAACATCAGCAATACAATAGTAGTTGTGGGCGGGGGTATTACAGGAATAACGGCCGCTCTGGAAGGAGCTAAAGCCGGCTATCCGGTTCACCTGATCGAGAAGGAAAATTCACCGGGAGGTTGGTCTGCCTGCTTACATAAACAAATGCCTTCTTCCCCTCCTTATAATACACTTATCGAACCAGTGATTTATGCAAAGATTGCTGAAGTGGAAGCAAATCCGGATATCACCATTCATAAATCAACACAAATAGAAAGCATATCCGGGCAGCCCGGGAATTTTACCATTACCTTGCAAAACGGACAAAGTGAAATAATTGAGGCAGGTGCCATAATAGCTGCTATGGGATGGAAACCCTACGAGGCAAATAAATTGTCGCACCTGGGTTATGGAAAATCCGATAAGGTTCTAAGCAATATTGAATTTGAAGAGAAGATAAAAAGCCAATCTGATTTACCTCAAAATATTTTGTTTATACAATGTGCCGGATCGCGCGATAAAAATCATTTGCCCTATTGTTCGACATATTGTTGCGGAACATCACTTAAGCAGGCCAGGTACATCAGGGAGAAGAGTCCTGGATCCTCGGTATTTATTGTTTATAAAGATATAAGGACACCGGGCATGTATGAGGGATTCTATAAAGAAGTACAGGCCGATGATCAGGTATTTTTTACGAAAGGGGAAGTTGTTGCTGTTGAGGAAATAGGGGACAAAGTCAGAGTATCTGTGAAGGATACCTTATTGGGGGAGGATATCATTTTAACTGTGGATATGATAGTGCTTGCCACAGGAATGACACCTGCCGGAACAACAGATCTTAATTTGAAATACCGGCTGGGGAAGGGACTTCCTGAATTGAAATACGATTTTTCCGATTCGCATTTTATTTGCTTTCCCTACGAATCGAGGCGTACAGGAATTTATGCAGCCGGCACGATGCGGGCACCTATGGATATTGCTTCCTGCATGGAAGATGCTTCAGGAGCTATGCTAAAAGCCATTCAGTGTATTGAATTCATGAAGAGAGGCGAAGCTGTTCATCCACGCTCTGGTGATAAATCGTACCCCGATTTGTATATGGATCGTTGTACCGATTGCAAACGCTGTACGGAGGAGTGTCCTTTTGGTATGTACGACGAAACGGAAAAGGGCACGCCACTGCCGAACCTCAATCGTTGCCGGCGTTGCGGCATATGTCTGGGTTCCTGCCCGGAAAGGGTGATCAATTTTGCTGACTATTCTATAAATAGTGTTTCAGCCATGATCAAGGCTGTGGAGATACCGGATGAGTTTGAAGAAAAACCCAGGATCCTAGCATTTGTCTGTGAAAATGACGCTTATCCTGCTTTTGATATGGCAGCGCGCAGGGGTTTGAAATGGAGTCCTTATATACGTATTATACCTGTACGTTGCCTGGGATCAATTAATAAAGTATGGATCTCCGATGCCCTTTCCTGCGGATACGATGGTATATTGCAAATCGGGTGTAAGCCCGGCGATGATTATCAGTGTCACTTTATTCATGGCAGTGAGCTGACTAAAACGCGGGGAGAAAATATCCAGGAAACTTTGCAAACTATGATGCTGGAACCGGAAAGGATCCGGACTGAATTTGTGGAGATCACCGATTACCGAAAGATACCTGAAATTATTTCAGAATATATGGAAGAGATTGAGTTGATAGGGCCCAATCCATTCAAAGGAATGTAGTCTAAAAAATAATTAATAATTGATAATGAATAATTAAGAATGGTTTTATAGTAAAATTCATCTAATGAGATAATTATTAATTTTTCATTTTTAATTAGATATGATTGAGGTAGTCCCTGACATACAGTTCAAGAAACAACTTAAACAATTAAGTAAAGCACCGCTGAATGAATGTATGCAGTGTGGGACCTGTTCGGTGGTTTGTTCGCTTGCCCCCGATGAAAAACCATTTCCCCGCAAGGAAATGATTTGGGCAGGATGGGGTATGAAGCAGAATCTGATGGCTAATACCGATGTTTGGTTGTGTCATCAGTGTGGCGACTGTAGCACCTATTGTCCGCGAGGTGTTAAACCTTCCGATGTATTGGCAGCTGTTCGTCAATTGGCTTATATTCACTATGCACGGCCACGTTTTATGGGCATCATGTTGAGCAAACCAGCCTGGTTGCCGGTTGCACTTCTTGTCCCGGTTGTGATCATTTCTTTAATTCTGACCTTAGCAGGTACCTTTACTATTCCTGACGGCCCTGTAAATTATTCCCATTTTTTTCCGCATGCCTGGCTTAACGGTTCTTTTTCATTAATTACTTTTGCAGCCTATGGACTGGCATTTTCAGGATTATTGAAATTCTGGAACGACCTGAAACTTGCATATCCCGAAACCAAGCCAGCAAGAGGATTTATACCCTCACTTTTCACCCTGCGAAAACAAATCCTCACACATACTCATTTTGGTAGCTGTTCAGCCAATAAATTACGAAGGTGGGCTCACATGTTAGTTTTCTACGGATTTATTCTTTTATTGCTGGTTACTGCTTATGCAATTTATGCGGCAATTTCTTATAACTATCCGCTCAGATTGACCAATCCATTTAAATTGCTGGGTAATATGGCGGCCATAATGCTTATTGCCGGACTTGGAATTATGATGGTAACCCGTTTATTGAATAAGCAGAAAACAAGTATTGGTAATTACCAGGATTGGCTCCTCCTGATATCGATGTTCCTGTTGACTATCTCGGGCGTAGTAGTTGAACTGGCACGATTTCAAAACTGGACTTCAGCCTATCACCTTTACTTCTTTCATCTGGTCTGCGTCTGGTTTGTTATTATCTACTTGCCTTATACAAAATTCGGGCATCTTCTCTATCGTTCAATTGCGATGAGCTTTGCCGAATCGATTGGAAGGAAAATTAATTCTTGATTTTTATTAGATGATCCTCGATTTACAAGAGATAAAAAAAATAAGCGAAGAAAGGAAAAAGGAAAACCTTCGTTTTATTTCTTTCCTAAAGGGACAGAATTCTGCAAAGATTGATGTTTTAGTCCATAAACTGAATGGCTTGTATACTTCGAATATCGATTGTACACAATGTGGCAATTGCTGTGTTCATCTCCGGCCTATTCTTGCGGAAAGTGATATAGATATACTTATAAAAGCACTGAAAGTATCGCGACAAAAATTTAAAAAAGTATATGTAATGACGGATGAGGAAGGGGATATGCTTTTTAAAAAATTACCCTGTGCATTTCTGAAAGGAAAGAAATGCAGCCTTTACACGTCAAGACCTGAAGATTGCAGTTCCTATCCGCATTTGTATAAAGATAATTTCACCAGTCGTTTGTATGGGATATTCGAAAACTATGCTATTTGTCCGATCGTATTCAATGTCATTGAGGAATTAAAGGGGAAATTAAATTTCAGGTAGAATTACCATCATATCGTAAGCACATCCATGTTCTGAATCGATGAGTCAATGGGAATAGTATCGATATTTGCAGCTCCTCTTCGGGCTAATTCATATCGTACCATAGCCAATGATTGCTTTTTATTTTCAACATCGACCTGTATACTAAATTCGGTAAAGCTCTTCCCGACATTTTTGGTAGGTTCGTCGGCAAATAATTCATTATCACTCAGGTAATTTTCAATCTCTGCAACTTTATCGTTGGCGACATTGAACAGGATCATCACCTTGTTTTCAGCATTTACTACTCCATAGAGGTTAAGTAAAAACATCCTGAGAAGTTCGGTTTTCTCCTTATTCTTTTTTAATGCAGGATTGATATAAATACCGGTTTCCGATTCAAGAATGGTTTCGGTAATTGTAAGTCCGTAATTCCGCATGGCGCTGCCGCTTTGTGTAATTTCGAGTCCGATGTCGGCACCGCCATTTTTAATCTTGGCTTCGGTTTTCCCCCAGGTTTCATAAATCAGAATACCCTGCGTAATGCGTGAAGGGGTTTTGTATTTTTGCACGGAAAATTGAGAAAACTTATCGAAAAGCCCGATTTTCTTTAAAACACTTTGGATCCAGTTAAGCGCCAGATAGGGCATTTCAGTGACAACCGTAACTAGTTTTTTAGATCGGCACAGTTGTTTAAGGAAGTCTTCGGTTGAGGTATAATTCTGGCTGTTTATAATACCTACCAATCGAACTCCGCCTCTTTTTAATGAGAGTACCTTTTCAAGTTGTATTCCGGTTTTATATTCCAGTTGCAGCTCCAGGATACGTTCCTGTATCCAGTCATCGCCTGCTATGGCAACATCCAGTTCACCTATTCCAAGTTGCGAACCAAATTCCTGCGGACGGCCATCCCAACCGAATAGATAGTTGATGGAACTAAATGCACTTGGACCCCCCGTTTCATATCCGCTGGTCCGGAATCCGGCTTTTTCCAGTAATTCAATAAGATTTCCGCCACGATTGGGATTGGCCAATGAACCTGCCGGCATGCCTATAATAAGTTGTGTTTTGGACATTCGATATTTTTGGTTTCTCGAAATTTATTAGTTAGATTTTTATACTATTTCTCAATAAAGATGAGTTTATTTCCTTCAATTTTCCGGTAGTAACAAGATGTGTGCGCATTTCCATCTTTCCTTTTAGCATGACATGCGCCCTTACCAATAGGGGTCACCAGGTAGAGCAGAGAGTTCTGTTCGCAATTAACTCGTATTTCTTCTACTTTCAGCAGATCGCCTGAAGTCATGCCTTTTTTCCATAGCTCATTCCTGCTCCGGCTCCAATAGGTTGCATATCCACTTTTCACCGTTTCTTCAAATGCCGGTTTATTGGCAAATGCTACGATCAATACTTCTTTGGTTCTAAAATCCTGTGTTACAACAGGAATTAATGCATTTCCATCGTCACCAAAGTTGAGCATAAGCTCCTCGGTGTATTCTTTAGCCATGATATAATTTTTTTATAGAAAATGCAAAGGTAATAGCTACCGATCAGAATTGAAAACTTTATTGCTTACGAGATATGGTTTAAAACAACTAAACTGTTCAACAATAATGGTAAAGAAATATACCGAATTTTAAGCAGTACGAAATTGGCTTTATAATTACATCTATATCAGCCAGATAAAGTAATTGTGACAAGTATTCTCAAAGAGGGATGAGTTTATACTTTTTCGATTGCCATAATGGGCTGGTTCTTTGAAACCGTATCGCCATTTTTAACAAGAACCTTTAAAACTTTTATTTTGAAAGGAGTTTTTATCTCATTAACAAGTTTCATGGCTTCAAGAATGAAAATAGTATCACCCTTATTAGCGATAGCTCCTTCTTCAACAAAAGGAGGTTTGTTTATTCCGGGTGCATGATAAAATGTACCGGCCATAACTGCATTAATATATTCTTCGTAATCGGCGACCGCTTTTTCAGCTACTTTTATAGCAGGTTTTTCCTCTACTTTTTCAGCAGGTTTTTCCGATTCATCCGATGCGTTGGTGACAGGCTTTTCCTGCTTGCTGGCAGTAAAAGTATCTTCAGAGTTTGAGGAACCATTCGAACCATTATTCCCTTTCTTTAAAGCCAGATTGAAGTCGCCTTTCTTTATTACAAGTTCATGCAACTCCATATTCGAAGCTTTTTCTATCAGGTTACCCAATTGTTCAAGATCATTAGGATGAAGCATGGGATCGACAGTTTGCGATTGAGCTGCTTCAACAAGATATTTCTTTTTAGTTTCAGGAATTGGTGTAAGTGCTTCCAGTTCAATATCTGCTGGAGTTTTTGGCTTTTTGTCTTCCGGAAGTGCCCTCCACTTAAAATACTCCATGGCAACTTCGGGGAAAATACAGTATGTTAGTATATCTTCTTCATTTGTGATTAATTCCGGCTCACTGACATTATCGGTCGCATGAGGCAATGTTTCCTTAAGGTCATCGGCAGGACGATGATCAATAGGTTTTTCATCTCCGAGAATTTTCTTGATAAATTTTGGATCGATGGGAGCAGGTGATCGTCCATATAAACCTTTAACATAGTTTTTTACTTCCTCGGGAACAATTTTATAGCGTTCGCCGGCAATTACATTCATTACTGCCATTGTACCAACGATCTGACTTGTTGGTGTGACCAAAGGTGGATATCCCAGGTCCTTTCTGACTCGAGTTACTTCTTCCAACACTTCAGGCAGTTTTTTAATCGCATCCTGCTGTTCCAACTGTGAGCGGAAGTTTGAGATCATTCCTCCTGGTATTTGATGGATCAGAATTTCTGAATCGATAATTGGTTCAAATCCTCTTCCTTTTGATCGTTTTGGCGAAAGATCAGCAAAGTATTTATTGATCTTTCTTAATGCTTCCAGGTTGAGGTCAACTTCAAATTCAGTTTCACGAAATATTGCATCGATAGTCTCAACCGGAGGTTGCGACGAGAAACCTGACATAGCAGCTATTGCACAATCGATAGCTCCGGCTCCGGCTTTAACTCCTTCATAGTATGTTAATGCAGCCATTCCACTTGTGGCATGGCAGTGAATCTGAACAGGAATATCCAATTCTTTGATCAAGGCTGATACCAATTCTTTCGATTTGGTCGGAGACAATAAGCCGGCCATATCTTTAATACATAGTGAATCGATACCGATGTCCACTTGCTCCTTAGCATCGCGAACATATTTTTCGACGGTATGTACAGGACTAATGGTGTAAGAGAGAGTACCTTGGGCATGCGCACCGTATTTTTTTACAGCCCTGATTGCTGATTGTAAATTCCTTGAATCGTTTAAGGCATCAAATATCCTGAAAATATCTATCCCGTTTTCATGGGCGGTTCCTACAAACCTGTCTACCAGATCGTCAGAATAATTTTTATAACCAACAATATTCTGACCTCTCAGCAACATTTGCAGTGGAGTCTTAACTGCTTTAGCTTTGACCTGTCTTAATCTCTCCCATGGGTTTTCGCGCAAAAACCTTAAACACACATCGAAGGTAGCTCCTCCCCATACTTCAAGCGAATAATAGCCGACAGAGTCTATGGTTTCGATTATTCCAAGTATGTCATCCGTCCTCATTCGGGTTGCCCATAAGGATTGATGACCATCTCTTAATGTGGTGTCAGTTATTCGTAGTTTTATCTTTTTTTTCATGTGGATTAGGTAATAGAATCAAGACATAAGTTTGATTTATATCTACCAGGATTAAAACATAAAAGATAAACTAGGACTAACCAGCGGTTGAAAATCTTCCGATTTCGGAATATTTTTTAAATCTGGCCTCAATCAATTCGTTGGTACCTAATTCTTTCAGTGTTTTAATGTTATTAATGATAGATTTTTTTACAGCATTTGCTGTTTGCCGGTAGTTTAAGTGTGCACCTTCACCCGGTTCCTTGATGATTTCATCAATCACATTCAGATCGAGTAGTGAACTTGCAGTGAGGTTTAAAGCTGCTGCCGCATCGGAAGCAAATTTGGAGTCTCTCCAAAGAATTGAAGCACATCCTTCAGGTGAGATAACAGAATATATTGCGTTTGATAGCATCAGGATTTTATCCCCGACTCCTATTCCAAGGGCTCCGCCGCTTCCTCCTTCTCCTATAACAACTGAAATTATAGGCACTTCAATCGAAGCCATCTCTGTCAAATTTCTGGCGATTGCTTCAGCCTGTCCCCTTTCTTCAGCTTCGAGTCCTGGAAATGCTCCGGGTGTATCGATGAAAGTAACGATGGGAATATTATATCGCTCTGCTAATTTCATCAACCTAAGTGCTTTTCTGTAACCTTCGGGCCGGCCCATACCGAAATTTCTTTCGATATTATCAACAGTGTTTTTGCCTTTATTGTGACCAATCAGCATGATTTTATGGGCACCCAGTTCGGTAAAACCGCCAATTATAGCCCGATCGTCCGAAAAATGTCTGTCGCCCCGGAATTCAACAAAATTTTTAAAAATCAATTCAAGATAATCTTGTAAAACAGGTCGTTCAGGGTGCCGGCTTAGTTGAACAATTTCCCAGGGAGATAAACCCAGATGAAGAGACCACATCAGATCTCTCAGCTTTGTCTCGTACTCACTAATCTCTGAGCTCAGACTAACGTTACCATTTTCGTTACGTTCTTTGAGTTCTTCAATTTTCCCTTTTATTTCAAGGATTGATTTTTCTGGTTCCATAGTTTATAATCTATAATTAATAATGAGATTTATAAATATTAATAGATTATGAATTAAGAGAGGACCGAAATATTCAGTGCAAATATATACATATTTTCCTTTTTACTTCTTTTACTCATTTACTTCAGGTATTATACGCTCTTATTTCCTGATATAGTGATATTTATCGATTATAGAAACTAAGAAAATTACTTAAATAGTTTTTTAAATCTTTTCGGTTCACAAT
>CAZQCO010000095.1:0-12785 GCA_964592225.1 uncultured Bacteroidales bacterium | reverse complement strand
TGCTATGGACATCCAGTGGTACGGGTTCATTCAACAATCCTAATATCGAAGACCCGATATACACTCCAAGTGCTGCCGATATCACTGCCGGTTCCGTTGTTCTTACACTGACGGCTTTCGGTAATGCACCCTGCGGAAACGATGTTGATAATATGACTCTGACAATAGCTCCGCTACCTATAGCGGTAGCATCAAGCAATAGTCCTGTTTGTGAAGGGGATGCATTAAACCTTGCATCACTGCCCAACGGAATGGCTTCCTACAGCTGGTCGGGGCCTAACGGATTTACAAGTAACCAGCAAAATCCAACAGTTTCTGCATCTGCCACGCTGGCCATGGCAGGAGATTACACCGTTACCGTAACGGACATTATAGGTTGTTGGAATTTTGCAACTACTTCAGTTTCTATAACTCAAGCTCCGATTGTTGATGCCGGACCCAATGATTCTGTTTGCTTTGGTGATACGCTATTCATAACAGGTGCAAGTGCATCAAGTTACAGTTCATTACTTTGGACATCCAGTTCGGGCCATAATGGTTTTAACGACAACACTATCATAAATCCTTACTATGTGCCGGGATCAACAGATCAGGCCAACGGACAGGTTACACTATATTTGATCGGATTTGGCAATGGCCCCTGTGGTATTGCCATTGACTCTATGCTCCTGAAATTGCCTTCCCAAATTCAGGTATCCATTGGTTCTGTTTCTCCCTTTGTTATCGGTCCCTATACTGAAATCGAAATTTGTATGACTTATGAAGATCATATGGTCGTACAGGATTTGAGTTACTTCCTGCAGGCTCCTGATGGAATAACTATTATTCCGCTTAAAGAAGCTGAGGACCCAGGAGGTATGTGTAATTTCTTTGGGGGTCCCGGATCTTCTGTTAATCTTTGCTTTACTACCGAATTATCTATAGATGATACTCTCGATTTATGTTATGGCGGAGTTCCCACAGATATTTCAGGAACTTATGCCGCAACAGGTGACTGGAGTAACTTCTACGGAGCAAATCCTGCCGACGGGGGTTGGTCAATCGTAATACTGGACTATCTGGCAACTGAAGGTTCCGGTAATCCGGATGGAAAGCTTACTCACGCTAGTATTACTTTTATCGACACTTCTATATTTACCAGTGAATTAACTACTATTCAATTTGAATCAGGATTAATTGACATCTCTATGATCGAAGGTGACGGCTTTACTCCGGGTGGAGTCACCTATGCAGTGCCATTGGGTTTAAGAACGAGTTGTGCGGGAACATGCGATGCATTAGCCCTGGTAACTGTAACGGGAGGGACACCACCCTATATCATCTATGACTGGGACGATCCTCTGATCCCCGATGAGGACTCTGTTATGTTATGCGAAGGCATATACAATATAACGGTTACTGATGCTATGGGATGTACCGGTTCAACAAGTGTAACTGTGATTTCTCCACCGGAAATAATTTTTGATGAAGTAGTACACACAGATACATTGGAATGCTATAACGATTCTACTGGAGTTATTACTGTAAAAGCTTCAGGCGGTACAGGAACTCTATCCTATATGCTGCTCCCTGATATACCATCAGAGACAGCCGATTCAGGATATTTTTCCGGTTTGCCTGCCGGAGCCTACACTATCAGGGTCGAAGATGTCAGAGGCTGCTATCACGATACTACACTATTTATCTACCAGCGCCCGCAGTTAATACTGGTCAGTGCCGAAGTGACTGACAGCGTATTCTGTGCCGGGGATACCAACGGAAGAATTGAAGCAACAGCCAGTGGTGGTACTGAACCATATACATTTATCCTGGAACCTCCCGGAACTTCGAATAGCACAGGTATCTTTATAAATCTGGGTCCTGGGAGCTATGTTGTCCGACTAACCGATGCCAACGATTGTGATACGATAAATAGCGATACGCTAATTCTGGGTGTACCTATACCATTAGTAATTGATACTGTAATAGTCGATTCGATTCTTTGTAACGGTGACACAGCTACATTGACAGTAGTTGTGTTGGGAGGTAAAGCTCCTTATGATGTTTTTGTAAATGGATTGCCGGAACAATCAGGAATTATGGATACTGCCATTATAAGGCGTACTGCCGGCAGCTATGACATATCTGTAACTGACGCTCATGCCTGCGCCGCAGTATGGCCTACTATTGTCCTGACCAATCCACCTGTTCTGGTTCTCGACAGTATAAAGATTACACCTATAACAACATGTTATACCGATCCGTTGGGAGAAATAGCCATATATGCTTCGGGAGGTACAGTACCTATTGAATATTCGATCAACGGAATCGACTATCAGGCAGGAAACTTGTTTACCGGACTTACGGGCGGACCCATTACCGCATATTACCGTGATGCTAATGGTTGTACTGAAAGCTATGATACGATTATTGCCAGCCCACCATTATTGCTGGGTAATCCTATTGTAACTCACGTTGAGGGCGATAACCTGGGTTCAATTGTTCTATATCCGACAGGCGGTACACCATTTCCTCCGCCCCACGAATATCTCTATTCAATTGATGGCGGTCTTCTTACCACTGACTCACTATTTGCGGATCTTACACCCGCTACTTACCTCGTTCATGTTGAAGATGCCAATGGTTGTATTTGGGAAGAATATATTACCATTGTTGTACTCGACCTGGATGTTACAGTAATTGCTATTGATGCCGATTGTTACGGTGAACCTTTGGGTGAAATCAGGATCTGGATGAACGATGGGACACCACCCTATGATATCTATTTTGCCGAATCAGGTTTCCCGCTGGAATTAGTTTATACAGGTGTAATGGAGAATTTCCGAACTATTCCTTCAGTAAATGCCGGAGATTATGATATACGCGTGGAAGATTTGAACTCACGCCGTTTCGATACTACGGTAACTGTAAGTTCACCTCCTCCGATTACCTTTGGAATAAGTTCCACTCAGGTAAGTTGCCATGAATATACCCTGAATGGAGGTATTCCAAATGATGGTGGCATCGCCATAAATAATGCATCGGGAGGTGTCGGCGATTTTACCTACACCTGGAGCGATATTGGAGAATCGGGTCCGACACGTGAAAATCTGGAGGCAGGATTGTATATAGTAACCGTTACTGATGGTAATGACTGTGAAATAATTCAGAGTATTTTACTGACAGGACAAGATACCATCAATGCCGCTATAAATCTTATCTATACTGATCCAAACCGTTTGATGGATCCCCTGGAGATATTGAATTATCCATCATCGGCTGATGATACACTTTGTTATCTTTCAAACTGGAATCTTTATGCTACATACAATAATATTACGGTTGAAACAATAGAATGGGTTCCCGATACGGTACTTGATGATCCGAATGACAACGATCAGCCGGATGTATCGATCACTATGCGATATCCGCTGCATATCAGACTAACCATAACGAATGACCGGTGTATGGATTATGATGAAATCAATCTCCTTATGTATGATACGATTAGCATGTATATCGAAACCGATGCTAACCGGATTGGCGACAGTATCTTTAACCTTGAAGGTATGCCACTGAACCTGTTTTCCACCGATGGTTACATCGCTTACCTGTGGCTGGCTGATGATGAATTTGATGACGAGGAAGCACAGAATCCGATCCTTACAACATTCATCGATCAGCAGATTATGGTGATAGGTACCACTCCCGACAGATGCTATGAATGGGATACGGCATATGTAGTGATTCAGCGACCAATTGGAAACATTTATGATGTATTTACCCCCAATAATGATGGCTATAACGATTACTGGGAAATACCGAATGCAGAAGGATGGGCCAATATTGAAGTAATCATATTCAACCGCTGGGGGCAGCAGATATTTTATAGCAAACCTTATGGTATCGATAACTACCATAAATGGGATGGTAAATCGCAGAAAAACGGAAAAGACCTGCCAATAGGCAGCTATTACTATATTATTAAATACAACGACGGAGACCTGGAACCAGTTTCCGGAACCGTTACAATTGTGAGATGATGAGAAAACTGACCATAATTTCAATTTTCCTGATAAGCTGTGTACTGAAAACAAGTTCACAGATGGATCCTCTTTACACGCAGTTTATGACGAATCCTTTTCTGATCAATCCTGCACTGGCGGGCACTTATCCTTACTACCAGATAATTTCTAACAGCCGTTTGCAATGGGCAGGAATTACTGATGCCCCCATCACCAACGTGATTAGTATGTTTGGCCCTACGGTTACGCAACCCATGGGACTTGGCGGATACATTATGCACGATGTATATGGCATGACCAGTAAAACTACATTGAACGTAAGTTATGCCTATAATTATAGTATTGCAGAAGATCTGAAAATATCCATGGGATTGGCGCTGGGACTCTTCCAATTTAAAATTGATGGTGGGGGATCTACTGAATACCCCGATCCGGTTTATGCAGGAGGTACTTATACTCAGTTCGGTCCCGATGCAACACTAGGTTTCTACTTATATTCGTCGATCTATCACGTAGGTTTGTCTATGACAAATTTACTTGGAAATAAAATTAACATAGGCTCGGATTCTACAATAACCGGTCTGAGCCGATTCAAGCAACATGTTTACCTGCATGGAGGATACAAATACCTGATCACCCGCGAACTGTCAATTGAACCTACTGTAATATTCCGTAAAGTGGGTGCCACACCCTTACAAATGGATTTCAATGTGAGAGTATGGTATGGCAAACGGCAATGGGAAAATAATAAACTTTGGGGAGGCCTCTCATTCCGAAGCCAGGATGCAGTTACTTTAATGATTGGATTCACCTATCAGCGAAAAATAGAAATTGGATATTCCTACGATATCGGAATCAATAAACTTCGGATAGCGCATAACGGCAGCCACGAACTAATGTTAGGTTTTAAATTCAACGATATAAAAGAATACTGATCAACATAAGAATAACAACCGAAAGTCGTTTTCTTTTCAGGTAAGAAAGGAATTTCCTTTAAATTTGCTGTAAATAATGTACCCGATGAGAAAATGGCTTTTCATTTCCCTGATATTATTCAGTATTTTTTCCTGCAAAAGGTCTGAACATGATAATACTATACCTCGCAGAGATCTAGTTCCTCTTTTAGTTGATATGCACATTGCCGATGCAATAGCCCTTAATACCATAGTTAGTAATCAATTCGGAGGTCTCGATTCAACAATACTATATCAAACCGTACTTGAAAAATACGGATATTCCAAAGATGATCTGGTTCAAACGCTCAAATACTATTCTTCAAAGCCTGAAAAGTTAATCGCAATTTATGATGATGTCTTCTCTGAACTGAGTAAGCAATCGGAGGAGGCTAAAAAATTATATAGCTCCACAACCATCGCACAAACCTATCATATCTGGAAACCAAAGAAAAAGCAGTATAAAGTTCATGGTGATACCGCCCTCTACCCTCCCATATTCGATGTTAAAATTGATACTACAGGAATTTTTGTTTTATCGGTGGAAATTAAACTTACACCAAATGATGAATCTATTAATCCCCGAATACTGGCTTATTTCTATAATCCTTTGAAAGATTCATCGGAAAACAGAATATATTTTGAAGAATCACCCCTACTTAAATCGATTTACATGAGGGAATATACGCTGCTTAAGGAATGTTACGACACAAGTCTTTCGAGATTGCGAATTATAATACCTATGCACGATAACACTGACTCAACCTTCCGTAAGGATTTTGTTATGACAGATCTTCGTGTCTCTCTATATCGCTCCGAGAAGAAAAAATAACCTCCTCTACTTACCCATGGCAACTTTTCTTTTCAATGAAATTATTTTTGGCCCTGTTACCAGCAGAAGACTGGGTGAATCGCTGGGTATTAATCTTCTGCCTGTGGATAGTAAATATTGTAATTTTAATTGCCTGTATTGTGAATGTGGGTTTACATCTAAATCCTTTGGTGAAAATAAAAATGCACTCCCCACCTCAATTAAAGTGCGTAAAGCCCTTGAAAATGCACTTCGAACTTACCAGTATAAGAACTTAAAAATCGATACCATTACTTTTGCCGGAAACGGAGAACCCACTTTACATCCCGAATTTTCAACAATAATTGACGATACCATCAAGGCTCGCAACAAGTATTATCCTAAAGCCAAAATTGCTGTTCTGTCCAATGCAACCCTTATTATAAAGCCTTCAATAAGAGAGGCTCTTCGAAAAGTAGAATACAATATACTGAAACTCGATTCCGTAAATGAAGAAACGCTTACTCTGATCAATTGCCCTTTAGGGAATTTCTCTTTACCAGATTTACTGGATAATCTGAAAAGTTTTCAGGGTAATGTTACCATCCAGACTCTTTTTGTCAGAGGTGAATACCGGGGTAAACCATTTGATAATTCAACAGAAGAAGAGGTAGAAAACTGGCTGAATTTTTTGCATATTATACAACCGGAACTTGTCATGATCTATACTTTCCGGCGCGACACACCCATTGATACCATACAAAAAATTTCTCCTCAAAGGCTGCAGGAAATTGCCCTGAAAGTAAAGGCATTGGACATACAGGTTTCCGTATCGGCATGAACGGTTCTAAAAGTATAAAAAAAACACGAATACTGGTTGTACCCCTTAACTGGGGGTTGGGACATGCCACCCGATTGATCCCGATAATCAGGCAATTAATGGAAATGGATGTTGAATTAGTTGCAGGAGGCAGTCCCCAGCATCAACAATTGCTGCAACAGGAAATTGCCCATTTGAAAACCGTCGATTTTCCTTATTTGAATATTCATCTGTCGGGCCGAAAAACACAGTTATTTTCACTGGCCATTCAATTACCGGCTTTTTTATTTCAGATCGTCAGGGAACACTTTGCTCTCCGAAAGTTGATCCGAAGCAAAAATATTGAAATAGTAATTTCCGATAACTGCTATGGTTTGTGGAACCGTTCCGTTTATTCTGTTTTTATCACGCATCAGCTGCGAATAAAATTACCTCAAGGTGTCAGATTTCTGGAAAGATCAGTGAATTGTATCAATTCATTCTTTATCCATAAATTCAATGAATGTTGGATCCCTGATTTTGAAGAAGCAGGAGGATTTGCCGGTAAATTATCGCATACTGCAATAAAAAATGACAGCGTAAAGTATATCGGCATTCTATCCCGTTTTACCTGCTTGAAAAAATATACAGAATCTTCTGATATCAAATCCCTGAAGAAAATACTGTTCATTATTTCGGGCCCCGAAAAGCAACGGACTATTTTCGAAAATATCATCAGAAAAGAACTCACTCATATTCCGAAAAAATATGACTATACGGTAATCCGGGGTTTACCCTTAGAGAAAGAACCTGATAGCGATTCCTGGCTTTCCCATGCCGATTCCGTTAAAATGCAGCGCTTGATGATGGATGCAGATATAATTGTATGCCGGGCAGGATACAGCACCATAATGGATCTTCTCGCATTAGGTAAAACGGCCATTCTTATCCCCACTCCCGGACAAACCGAACAGGAATACCTGGCCGGTTATTTAGCTGAAAAAGGATATTTCCACACATGCCAACAGGACCAATTCAAGCTAGGTTCTCTTATTCCCGATTTCGAAAAACTGGATATTAATAATCCTACTGTCCCGTGCGATAAAACAAATTTCAGAACCTTGCTTGAAAAGCTTCCTGTAAATAGTACAAAAAAATAAGGGAGTTTTCATCGCATAAGTTGCAAAAGCAATCCCGATACGATTATTAATCCCGCGAGGTATCCTGCGATAAGCTGCATGGGACTATGTACATGAAGTGCCAGTCGTGCTGAGGCAACAATACCTGAAATAAATACTACCAGCGCCAGGAAAAAAGTCATGTCGAGGGTATAGGTGAAGGATAACATGAGGATTAAGCCGGTAAGCCCTCCCAGTCCCGCCATATGAATACTGATCTTCCAGAAAATAGATACTATCATAATAGCCAGAATTACAGCCACACCCGAAAATAAAAATATATCGATCACTCTGATGGAAGAGATCCTTGAAACCAGATAATATCCCAGGTAGAAACACATGGTGGAGAAGAACAGTGGAATGAGTCGTTCTCTCCTCTCATTAAGTGCTATGTGTTGTATATTTTTAAGCAGGTATAATGCAGGGATCAGGGTTAGGGGAATCAAAACATTACAGAGAAAGACAATGGTATAGATAAAACGTTTGTATTCGTCCGGTATATCGGAAATGTAAATGCCGGCATTGAAAATGATAAATATTCCTATCAGGGACATAAAAATCGGATGGAACAGGTAGGAAAAAATGTTGGCTATGCGTGCAATCATCTCTTTTCGGAATAACTATAATTCTTTACGTAAACGGGCAACAGGTATATTAAGCTGTTCACGATATTTTGCCACAGTTCTCCGGGCAATATGATATCCCTTTTCCTGTAAAATACCTGCCAGCATATCATCGGTAAGAGGTTTACGTTTTTCTTCATTGTCAATACATTCCTGCAATATCTTTTTTATTTCCCGGCTCGATACTTCTTCACCATCGTCAGTTTGTAAACCTTCGGAAAAGAAATATTTAAGCGGATAAATACCGAAATGAGTCTGAATATATTTGCTGTTTGCCACACGTGATATGGTAGAAATATCCAAACCGGTAATCTCGGCAATATCTTTCAGGATCATGGGCTTCAGTTTTGTTTCATCTCCTTCATCAAAATATTCACGCTGGTATTCAATGATAGCATTCATAGTAACGAGCATAGTGTTCTGCCGCTGTTTGATGGCATCAATAAACCATTTTGCCGAGTCAATTTTCTGTTTCACAAAGTTTACGGCTTCCTTTTGTTCCGAGGAAGGTTTCTCTTTGTTCTTGGCATAGGACTGAAGCATCTCTCTGTATGTGCGACTGATCTTAAGATCGGGAGTATTTTTTGAATTAAGACTGATAGTTAATTCGCCTTCGTCATTGTCGAGTATGAAATCGGGAATAATGACCAGGGTGGATTTATTTAAGGGATCGCTGAAAGCACTGCCAGGTTTTGGATTAAGTTTTAAGATTTCATCGACAGCATGTTTTAATTCCTCTTCGCTTATTCCCAGACGATTCCTGATCTTATCGTAATGCTTGCGTGTAAACTCATCGAAATGGTGCCGGATAATTTTTTCGGCTGTTATAATTTCGTTTGATTCCTGATCCCTCGCTCTGATCTGTAAAAGCAGACACTCTCTCAGATCGCGGGCTCCGACACCCACAGGATCAAAATCCTGGATAATTCTCAATGTTTCAAGAAGTTCCTGTCCGGTAGTGGTAATATTCACAGAAAAGGCCAGATCGTCGGCAACGGCATCCAGTTCCCTTCTGAGATAGCCGTCCTCGTCCAGGTTCCCAATCAGGTATTCGGCCAGCGCATGCTGACGGTCATCGAGCTTACGAAGTCCCAGCTGTGATTCAAGAAATTCATGAAAGGTAGAACCTACGGAAAAGGGAATCTCCTCCCTTTTTTCACCTTTCGAATAATTCTGTGCTTCAAGCCGGTAAGAGGGTACATCTTCATCGTTCAGGTAATCTTCGATTGAAAATTCGTCGTTATCCTTGTCCTCATCTTCCGTTAAAGCTTCCTCTTCATCCCGCACATCTGTTTCCTCTTCTTCCTTTCCTTCTTCGAGAATAGGATTTTCTTCCAGCTCACTCTTAATGCGCTGCTCAAGTTGCATGGTTGGGATCTCCAGCAGCTTTATCATCTGTATCTGCTGAGGCGAAAGCTTTTGCAGAAGTTTCTGCTGTAATTTCTGATTTAACATCACTCGTCACTTTGAGAAAATCACCAATTATAAAAATATAAAAATGCCCTGAATAAACAGGCTATTTCGTACAAAGAATACACGAAACACAACGAATTCCTGATAAAATAAGATTCAGGAACCCTTCAATATGTCCGGCAGGTAAAAGCGAGTAATTTAAAACTCTGCATTCTTAGGTGTACGGGGAAAAGGAATTACATCGCGTATATTCGACATACCGGTAATAAACAATACCATCCGCTCAAATCCCAATCCGAAACCGCTATGCGGAGCTGTTCCAAACCTGCGGGTATCAAGATACCACCAGAAATCGGCAATATTCAGGTTCATTTCTTTTATCCGGTTTACAAGCTTTCCATGATCTTCTTCCCGCTGCGACCCTCCTATAATTTCACCTATCCTCGGAAACAGAACATCCATGGCAGCTACAGTTTTACCATCGTCGTTCTGCTTCATGTAAAAGGCTTTTATCTCCTTCGGATATCCTGTAATGATTACCGGCCGTTTGAAATGCTTTTCTACCAGATAGCGTTCATGTTCGGTCTGCAGATCGATGCCCCAGGATATCGGGTACTCAAATTTCTGCCCCGATTTTTCGAGTATCTCTATGCCCTTTGTATAGGTAATCCGCTCAAAGCTGTTGTTCACCACAAATTCCAGGCTTGTCCGGAGCTCTTTATCGTACATATTATTCAGAAAATCGATATCCTCCTTACAATTTTCAAGTATATATTTTACCACATGCTGCAGAAAATCTTCCGCCAGGTCCATATTGTCATTAATATCGTAAAAGGCCATTTCGGGTTCTATCATCCAGAACTCGGCCAGGTGGCGGGGCGTGTTCGAGTTTTCCGCCCTGAAGGTTGGCCCGAAAGTATAAATTTCGGAAAGCGCCATGGCTCCCAGTTCCCCTTCGAGCTGACCCGATACGGTAAGGTTGGTTTCCCTCCCGAAAAAATCGTGTGTATAATCGATCTCTCCCTTATCGTTCAGTGGTACTTTTTTCAGATCGAGGGTGGTAACCCGGAACATTTCACCGGCGCCCTCACAATCGGAACCGGTTATTATAGGAGTATGGAGGTAGAAAAATCCCTTATCGTTGAAATACTTATGAATGGCAAAGGCCAGTGCGTGCCGTATGCGCAGCACAGCCCCGAAAGTATTGGTCCGCGGGCGCAGGTGGGCGATGGTCCGCAGAAATTCCATGGAATGCTTTTTAGGTTGCAGGGGATATTCATCGGGATTGCTGTCGCCCAGGATAGTTAATGAGCTTACCTCTATTTCAAGTTGTTGCCCTTTGCCCATCGACTCCACCAGCTTTCCGGTTACGGCCACACAGGCACCGGTAGTAATGCGCTTCAGCTGGTCATCACCAAATTTTTCAAAATCGATTACCGCTTGCATATTGTTGATGGTGGAGCCATCGTTGATATGGATAAAACGGTTGCTGCGGAAGGTACGCACCCATCCCTTAATGAGTACTTCGTCGCCGGGCCTGCCTGTGGCCAGCAATTCCTTAATTTTTGTTCTTTTCATTGTCATTCGGCTTTCCTGAGAATTTCTGCAAAAATAATGGCAATTATGGCAATCGGAACATTTTCGGGGGGAAAATTGGCTTTAGGAACTTTCTTAGTTCTTATTTTCCATGCATTTTAAAAAAATTCAATTATTTAAAATAATTATAAATTATTTGTGCAAGGGTTACTTTTTGCCTGCTAACCGGATTATAACAAAATAATCTGAAACGTTAAAAGTAACCTAACATCAAATTAATTATGAAAAAACACTCTTCACTTCTGATTTCAGGAATGGTAATTCCTGTAATGTTTCTTATGCTATTTGTAAGTTGTTCGAAAAAAGAACACGGCCCCGATAAAACGGGTTATCTCGCCCTAAACATGGGTATATCTGTCGAAGTTTTCGATGTATACAACAACCTGAAAGCCGCTGAGCCCGATGAATTCGTCGTAATCATTTATGATGTAACGGGAACAGAAGTTATCTCATTTACCCGGGCAGGCGATATGCCCGATGCAATTGAATTATCCGAAGGATCGTATTATGCCGTGGCACATTCCGACAACAACCTGCCGGCCGCATTTGAGAATCCATACTACTACGGGGAGTCGGAAGAATTTGCTATTACAGCCGGAGAAACTACTTCAGCTTCTATTACCTGTGTCTTGTCGAACATAATGGTCACAGTTCTCTATTCCCAATCGGTTATTGACGACTTTGACAGTTATGAAACCGCCATCAGTAATGCGGGAGGAGGCCTTGTTTTCGATATGTCAGAAACCCGTGCCGGTTATTTCGATGAAGGACCACTGAATAT
This sequence comes from uncultured Bacteroidales bacterium, assembly GCA_964592225.1. Classification (GTDB taxonomy): domain Bacteria; phylum Bacteroidota; class Bacteroidia; order Bacteroidales; family UBA10428; genus UBA10428. The sequence continues at coordinate 648 of CAZQCO010000095.1, read as the reverse complement.
TGAAGCTACGCTTACTTACATGAATAGCGGTACACCGGAAACTATTACACTTACCGGTTGTGTTGCAAGTCCCGTTGTTGGCCGGCACTACGAAATTCATATTGAAGCCAGTCTTGCCGACGGATACGGGAACATCCTGCTTGATGTTGATGAAACATACGATACTGAGGTGGTTGTTATCAGTGATGCGGATCCTTCGGGATGGAGCTTCGGCGATTTGCTGATCACGGAAATCATGTATAATCCTGATGTCCTGTCCGATACTGAAGGAGAATGGCTGGAAGTATATAATAATTCCGGTGAAACCGTTAATTTGAAAGATTTAGTTATTCGCAGAGGTTCTAATGATGCCTTGCATAGTATAGCCTCCGATCTGATTCTGGTATCTGGTGAATATGCTGTCTTGGCCCGCACTGCCACTGCAACCGATAATGTCGACTACGTATATGGGTCCTCTATTACCCTCCCTAACACCGGCGAAGATCTCATTTTAAATACCTATGGAACCGATGGCACCGATGGTTTTATTATTATATCGGTCGATTACGGTGCCGAGAATTTCTCGACCGGTTTAAGCGGCAGTTCCCTGCAACTGAGTTCGGGTATTACCAATGCCAGTGAAGCCATGCTGGGTATCAACTGGTGCGA
>CAZQCO010000094.1:0-13001 GCA_964592225.1 uncultured Bacteroidales bacterium | reverse complement strand
AATTACTAACAGACAATTTATTCATTTCAATATAGCTACATAGATTAGTTAATTTTATTTACAAGGCGGACAAAAATAAAATAAAAATTCTTTTAAAAGCCTAAAATAATTGACAAATTCAAAATATTTAAAAAACTTCATCGCTGTGTACGAAAAATCAGTACTATATGTTTCTGGTTATGAAACATTTATTTGATAAAAAGTGCTTATTGTGCAACACATTTATTTTTAGTATTCGAGAATTATTTTATTGAATTTTTGATGTCGGCGCTTTCATTAACTTCATCTGTGTTCCTGAGGCTATTTCACCGGATTTTAACTCAATGATAATCGGTTGATCGGGAGAATAAGTATACAGAGAAATTTTAGTTATTTTTGTTGCTGCTGGACGAATTGTAATTATTATGTTAATCATATTTCAGGAATGAAAATTTCATATAACTGGCTTAAAGATTTTATTTCTATTGATTCTGAACCCGAAAAACTGAGTGCCATACTTACAGATATCGGACTTGAAGTTGAGGGTATTGAGGAATATACAGAGGTAAAGGGAGGTATGCAGGGCTTTGTGATCGGCGAAGTATTATCCTGTTCTAAACATCCGAATGCTGATAAACTTAGCCTGACAACTGTTGATATTGGCAATGAAAACTCCTTGAATATTGTATGTGGTGCCTCTAATGTGAAAGCAGGACAAAAAGTTGTTGTAGCTACAACAGGTACCGAAATAAAATCGGGTGATAATTCTTTCACCATACAAAAAACCAAAATCAGAGGAGAAGTTTCTGAAGGCATGATATGTGCAGAGGATGAAATTGGAATCGGAACCAATCATGCGGGTATTATGGTTCTCGATCCAAAAGCTCTTCCAGGTACGCAGGCTTCAGATTATTTTAAGATATACCGGGATACTGTTTTTGAAATAGGTTTAACTCCTAACCGGATCGATGCGGCATCGCATTTTGGCACAGCCCGCGATATTGCAGCCTTTTTTTCTTTACAAAAAACCATTGAACTCAAGAAACCATTTTTGGTCGATTTAAAGCAGGATAATGATAGACTGAAGGTCGATGTGGAGATTGAAGATATGGTAGGTTGCAGAAGATTTACAGGAGTCACGATAACCGAGATTAATATTGTTCCTTCACCCAAATGGTTACAAAACAGGCTTCGCGCTATTGGATTGACCCCGATAAACAATATCGTCGATATTACTAACTATGTTTTGCACGAGCTTGGACAACCCCTGCATGCTTATGATGCCGATAAACTTCATGATAATAAGATAATTGTTAAGCGATTGCCTGAAGGAACAAAATTTATTACACTCGACGAAGAGGAAAGGTCACTTTCCAATCAGGATGTTATGGTTTGCGATGGCAAGGTACCCGTATGTATAGCAGGTGTGTTTGGCGGATTAGATTCCGGTATAACAGAAAATACGAAAAACATTTTTCTGGAAAGTGCTTATTTCGATCCTGTTTTTGTTCGGAGAACTGCCAGGAGACATGGATTAAATACTGATTCATCCTTTCGTTTTGAACGAGGTGTCGATCCGCAAATTACAACTATTGCACTAAAACGTGCGGCATTGCTGATCAGGGATATTTCCGGAGGGAAAATCAGTTCGGAACTCATTGATGTACATCCAAGTCCTATTGAACCATGGAAGATTGATATGCTATACAGCCATATCGACCGGTTGATCGGAAAGAAATTAGAAAAAGTACTGATTAAATCGATATTAAAAACTCTTGATATCCTGGTAATAAATGAGGGAAGGGACAAACTCACGGTGCAAATTCCTCCATATCGTATTGATGTGACCCGAGAAGCTGATGTTATTGAAGAAATACTTCGGATCTATGGTTATAATAACGTTGAATTTTCTAATAAACTAAATATTAGCGTATCTCCTGTTATTAAGCCAGATAATGAGATGTGGGTGAATAATGTAAGTGAGTACCTGACTTACTCGGGTTTCACAGAAATAATGTCCAATTCACTTACAAGAAAGGATTACTATAAGCATCTGAAAATTCTGCCCATTGAGAGACTGGTTCCTGTCCTGAATCCACTTAGCACTGATCTGGAGGTAATGCGCCAAACACTATTATTTGGAGGACTGGAAGCTATTGCGAGAAATATAAACCATAAAAATCCTAATTTGCGCTTGTATGAGTTTGGACGAATATACTCACTTCGGGATCGGGATCTTTCCACACTCAAGAATTTTATGGAACAACCTGTCTTTGGTTTATTTCTTACCGGTGACAAAGAAGAACAATCGTGGGCTTTAAAGGAAGAAGCAACAAGTTTTTACCAGTTAAAGGCTTATTTCACCAACATACTGAAACTACTGAGTATTGATATCAGTCAATTTACTTTGCAGGTGCTTGATTCGGAAAAGGACATATTTTCGGGGGGTCTTGAGTACACTTTTAACAATAAAACTCTTATCAGGGCCGGATTGGTTAACGCCTACATTTTAGAATCTTTTGAAATTGAGCAGGAAGTATTTTTTGCTGAAATGTACTGGGATGATTTATTGATGCTATTAAAAAGTGAAAAAACATTTAAAGAACTTCCAAAATTTCCCGAAGTACGTCGCGATTTGGCACTATTACTTGATGAACACATACAGTACAGCCAGATAGAAAAATTGGCCTTTGAATCGGGGGATAAGCTTTTAAAGCGAATAGGCATGTTTGATTATTACAAGGGGAAGAATATTCCTGCCGGGAAAAAATCATATGCAGTGAGTTTTTTCTTACAAGATTTGAATAAAACCCTAACCGATAAGGAAATTGACCGTATAATGAAGAAAATTGCCAAATCTTTGGTCAATCAATTGAATGCAGAATTACGTTAAATTTTAAAAATATGACCAGGCTCATTCTTCAAAAAGGTGATATAACTCTACTAAAAGTTGATGCAATTGTAAATGCAGCTAATTCTACCCTATTAGGTGGAGGGGGAGTAGATGGAGCTATTCATCGATCAGCAGGCCCAGGTTTACTTTCTGAATGCAAACCCCTTGGTGGATGCCCGGTGGGTGAAGCAAAAATTACCAGTGGGTATAATTTGCTTGCTAAATTTGTAATTCATACTGTTGGTCCGGTATGGCATGGTGGTAAGAATAACGAGCAAAAGCTGTTAGCGAGCTGTTATCATAATTGCCTGTCGATTGCTGAAAATTTGAAATTACACAGTATAGCATTTCCCAATATAAGTACCGGAGTTTATATGTTTCCCAAACAGTTGGCAGCTGAAATAGCCCTGGCTGAGGTAAAAAGTTTCATTAAACAATCAGAACATATCGAAGAAATAATCTTTGTGGCTTTCGATGATGAAAATTTTGATATTTATTCAAAACTCCTGAAAACCTGATTATCCGGGATTTTTTAAACCATCTCAAAATTTTGTTATGTTTAAATGGGAGTAACATGAGACAACTTTTGATAGTGATTTTAGTGTTAGTCTCTTTTAATTTGAGTTTTTCACAATGCTTTGAAGGAAATTTTGCTTTTGATGCGGGTGAAGTGATAGGATATGAAGTTTATTATAACTGGGGCTTCATCTGGCTAAACGCCGGTTATGTTGATTTCAGCGTAAAATCAGGGAAATATAACAACAGAGATATTTATTATCTTAATGGTACAGGGACTACTTATAAATCGTACAACTGGATATTTAAAGTGAGTGATCACTATCAGAGCTATCTAGATAAAGAAACGCTTCTTCCCTTATGGTTTCATCGGGAGAACTATGAGGGGGGATTTGAGACAGACAATAAATATATTTTCAATCAACGGGATAATCTTGTATATTCTTTTACACAAAATTCCGAACGACCTTTTAAAAGAGATACACTTAAAATTCCACCTTGCACTTTCGATTTACTCTCCATGATATATTATACTAGGAACATCGATTTTTCGAATCTTCAGGTTGGGGATTCGGTTCCTATTATATCCATTATCGATAATGAAATATATTATCTGTATATCCGATACCTGGGGAGAGAGACTATCGAGGCGAAAAGTGGTGAGAAGTATCGTTGTATTAAATTCTCAGCTTTACTGGTGGAAGGGACTATTTTTAAAGGAGGGGAAGATTTGTTGGTTTGGGTTAGCGATGATAGGAACAGAATTCCCATTTTAATCGATGCTAAAATACTTGTCGGTTCGGTAAAGGCATATGTTAATACTATGCAGGGTGTTAGAAATCCTATGAAGTCATTAGTTAAATGAATATTTTTCAAGTACTTTTATTGAATCATACACCTAATTTATGATTCGTTTGAAATACCTACTATTAATTCCTGTTTGTATAAGCATGAGTATTTCGTCTCATCCCGATGAATACTTATATGGCGAGATCAGGGAACACAAAGCTTCTGTTAGTGCGGTTGATTTTAGTCCCGACGGTAAATTCATTGTCAGCGGAGGGGATGATAAATTGCTCCTTATTGCTGACCCAATTACCCTACAAACTATACATAAATATTCCGATAATTATTTTCCACCCAAGGCTATTGAAGTGACTCAGGTAAACCAGATTTTTTTAAGTTCTGGCCCCGATATTAAACTAGTCGATCTGAATAACCAGGCTCTTGCTGTATATAAGGGGAATTCAACCCATATTTGGTCGATTGATTATGCTCCTGAAAGAAATAAAATTGTTGCAGGCTCCTACGATTATAGAATTAAAGTTTGGGATGTAGCTTCACAGCAGATCGATATTACCCTGGAGGGACACGAGAAAAGTACGTTGCCGGTAGCATTTAGTCCGGACGAAAAATATTTGGTAAGCGGATCACTCGATCGAACTGTGAGAGTTTGGAATGCCAAAACCGGTGAATTGATGAAAACCCTGGAGATTCATACTGACAATATTTATGATGTAGAGTTTCATCCTTCGGGAAAGTATTTTGCATCGGCCTCGCGTGATAAAACAATACGATTATGGGATTTTGAAACAGGCAAGGTACTTAGAACATACACCGGCCATGATATGGGAGTGCTGGATATTGAATTTCTTCCAGATGGAAATCATATAGTCAGTGCTTCTTTCGATGGTTCTATCCGGTTGTGGCAAACAAAAACCGGTAAAATGGTGTATACCTTTACCGCCCATGAGGGTGCTGTTAATACATTAGCGATTTCACCCGATGGCAAATTCATGGCAAGCGGAGGAGCTGATTCGAAGGTAATGATATGGAGCCTGTCGAAGAAAATTTTTGTGGAATATGCTTTCTACGATGAATTTGAGGCTGAGAAAAGTCAATCATCATTGTTTGATCCGAAAAGGAGAAATGAGAAAAATTCGGAATATGATGAACGGATGCTTAGAGCCCATGAATTAGAAAAGCAAATTATTGAAAAGTACTATCAGAAATATCTTGAATCTTTACGAAATCAAGTGATGGAATAATTGATTATGAAACGACTAAAACGTATAGGTCTTGTAGCTCACGATAATCGAAAGAAGGACCTGGTGGAATGGGTTGAGTGGAATTGGGAGGAATTGATGAATCATAAACTGGTTTGTACCGGTACCACCGGTAAATTAGTAGAGCAAGCGCTTTTGAACAAAATTTCGGATGAAGGACGTGAAATCATTGCATTGGAAATTGTCAAGCTCAAATCAGGGCCTCTGGGTGGTGATCAGCAATTAGGAGCTATGATCGCTGAAGGAAAGATCGATATGCTCATTTTTTTATGGGATCCTATGCAACCCCAGCCGCACGATGTTGATGTCAAAGCTTTGTTACGAATAGCCGTCCTTTATAATATTCCTACAGCTAACAATCGCTCAACAGCCGATTTTCTAATTTCTTCCGACTTAATAAAATCAGAATATCATCCGGTGCTTAAGGATTATTCTCCTTATCTGAAAAGAGAACTTTAACCGGATCTAAATTAATTTCCCGGCAGGTTACCCTTACCTGCCGGGATTATTTTGCTATCAATATTTTCCAGATTTCTTTGATGTTGTGTCCTGCAAGTTACGGTCGATAAGCTTATTCTGCGGATCGATACCACCTTTCAAAGGTTTCTGATCGAGCGTTATTGAATATCCGACATGAATGGAATCGAGATAACTCAGAAAATCGACCGAAGTTGGATTGGAAGACTTACTAACGGAATAAAAGGCATTGAAATTTTTAATTTTTCTATTGTGACTCTAAGTCATAATCTTCCCTAGTAATTTTTATTTCAATTTGGCCAGTGCTTCTTTTAATCTTCTCATGGCTTCAATAATATTTTCGTCGGAAGTGGCAAAAGAAATCCTGAAGCAGGTAGGTTCGCCAAAAGCTTCACCCGGAACCGTGCCAATATGACCCTCTTCCAGCAGGTAAAGACAAAAATCGTTTGAGGATTCTATTTTTTTCTTACCAAACGATTTGCCGAAATAGGAATCAATTTTAGGAAATACATAGAAAGCACCATCAGGCTCAACTACTTCCAAACCAGGAATATCTTTTAACAACTGCATGATCAGGTCCTTCCTTCTTTTAAAAGCCGTCAGCATTTCACTAACACTGGATTGATCGCTGTTCAATGCTGCAATGGCGGCCATTTGTGCAATGGTCGTGGGACCAGTAATTAACTGGCCTTGTAGCTTAATGCAGGCTTTGGCCAACCATAGTGGCGATGCCGAATAGCCAATCCGCCAGCCTGTCATAGCATAAGCCTTTGATACACCATTAACTATTATTAAACGGTCTTTAATTGACTCGAACTGACCCAATGATTCATGTCTGCCAATGAAATTAATATGTTCATAGATCTCATCGGTAATTACAAATAGTTGGGGATGTTTTTCAATGATACTAACAATGGCAGCCAGCTCATCTCTTGAATATACACTTCCGGTAGGGTTCGATGGAGAACAGAGAAGCAATGCTTTAGTCCTTGGCGATATCGCTTTCTCAATTTGTTCGGGAGTTATCTTGAATTTATTTTTAATGGCACCATGGATGATAATATTTTTCCCTTCGGCCAGTTTGACTTGCTCAACGTATGTTACCCAGTATGGTGAGGGTACAATAACTTCGTCGTCTTTATTAATGAGGCATAGAATAACATTTACTAAGGCATTCTTAGCTCCTACAGATACAACTATCTGCTCGGGTGTATAATCGAGGTTATTTTCGCGTTTAAGTTTATCGGAAATTGCTTTGCGCAATTCGGGAAATCCCGGAGCAGGAGGATAAAATGAGATATTGTTGTCGATAGCTTGTTTGCCGGCAAATTTTATGTGGTCGGGAGTAGGGAAATCAGGTTCTCCGACACTCAGATTAATAACATCAACTCCTTTGGCTTTCAGGTCGCGTGTAGCTTGGTTCATAGCCATAGTAGCCGAAGGCGATAAATTGGCGATTCGTGATGATACTTGTCCCATCCTTGAAATATTCTTATTTAAGTTATTAATATGTCAACTTGCACAAAGGTATTACATTTTCAGCGTATCCTTAAGGGAAGGTTCCTGATTGTAAAAAACAAAAGAGGCTATCTCAAAAGCCTCTGTGTCACTCTGAGTATGCTCTGTGTTTCTCTGTGGTAAAATTCTTAAATAATTAAGACACAGAGGTCCATAGAGAATTTTAAAAGAGTTACATTGAGAAACCAGATTAAGTTATTACATAATTTTGCTTTTGAGACAGCCTCTTTTTCTATAATGTAACTCGAATAGATATAACAGATCTTAAATAAGTTCAATACTTCGTTTTACGAATTTTGAGAGATCCTCACCTTTAAGCATACCATTTGCCAACAAGGCAAGATCGACAATTTGTTTTACCAGTTTGTTGCTGCTGCCGAATTTTTTCAGGGATTTCTCTTTTTTATCTTCAAGTTCCTTGATCTTTTTCTCCAGTTCTTCGAGCCTGTCTTTATCTTCCTGCTTTATTTCTTCTTCCTTTTTATCTTTGTTGGCCTTGTCAAGCTCAGCTTTATTATCACTTAGGGGTTTTATCTTCTCGTCTATTTTAACAATTTCACCTGCTAGTTTTTTGTCCAGATCTTCGTTAATTCTTAACACCAAAGGATGATTGGAATTGACAACCAGAGTATAGCTGTCGGGTAACTCACCGTAAAAATTCATTCCGCCACCCATGGCCGACATTTCTTTCATACGGCGCATAAATTCAGCTTGCGTAATAATTATAGGATGGTCGTTCTCACTCAAAGCCTCGAAAGTAACAATATAATTAGCTTTTTCAGGAAGCTGACTTCGAAAAACCGGTGTTAATCTGTTCTGCTGTTCACTGGTTAGTTTCGATTCTTTATTTTCACCCTTTTCAATAAGCTTCTCTATTATATCAGAATCGACCCGTGTGAATTGTGAATCTGTAAATTTCTGCTCAAGATGGTTCAGAAAATGTGTATCGAGCTGACCATCCATTACAAGCACATCATAACCTTTTGCCTTCGCCGCATCGATAAAACTATATTGCTCTTCAAGATTTGTAGCGTACAGATACACAAGTTTTTTATTTTTATCTGTCTGATTATCCTTAATTAAAGTTTTATACTCATCGAATGTAAAATATTTACCATCGGTATTTTTCAGAAGGGCAAATTTCTCTGCTTTTTCATAGAATTTCTCTTCGCTTATCATTCCGTATTCTATGAAAAGTTTCAGATTGTCCCACTTATTTTCGAATTGTTTCCGGTCGTTTTTGAAGATATCACTGAGTCGGTCAGCTACTTTCTTGGTAATATGACTGGATATTTTTTTTACATTCGAATCACTTTGCAGGTAACTTCGCGAAACATTCAGCGGAATATCAGGCGAATCGATAACACCATGCAGCAGGGTTAAAAATTCAGGTACAATACCCTCTACCGAATCGGTAACAAAAACCTGATTACAATACAACTGAATCTTGTTCTTCTGGATTTCTATATTATTCTTAATACGAGGAAAATACAGAATACCGGTCAGATTGAAAGGATAATCGACATTGAGATGTATATTGAATAGAGGTTCTTCTGAGATTGGATATAAATTGCGATAGAATTTATTGTAGTCTTCGTCTTTTAGATCAGTAGGTTTTTGAGTCCAGAGGGGATTAGTATCATTAATTATCTTATCCTTATCAAGTTCTTTTTCTTTTCCGTCTTTCCATTCTTTTTCTTTTCCAAAACCAATTTCTACCGGGAGGAAACGACAATATTTTTTAAGTAGTTCATTGATTTTATTTTCTTCCAGAAAATCTTTCGACTCTTTATCGAGATAGAGTATTATATCTGTGCCTTTCGTTTCTCTGGTTGCATCTTCGATAGTATATTCAGGAGTTCCATTGCAGGTCCACTTAATGGCTTTAGACTTTTTTTTGTAGGATTGAGTTATAATTTCGACCTTATTGGATACCATAAATGAACTATAGAATCCCAATCCGAAATGCCCGATAATGGCATTAGCCTGATTTTTGTATTTTTCCAGAAAGTCTTCGGCACTTGATAATGCTATCTCGTTAATATATTTATCAATTTCTTCTTCAGTCATGCCAATTCCCTGATCGGAAACCGTCAGAGTGCCTTTCTTTTTATCAGCTTTCACCCGAATTGTTAAATCGCCAAGTTCACCTTTGAAATCACCGATATTAGCAAGAGTCTTAAGTTTCTGAGTAGCATCGACAGCATTTGATATCAATTCTCTCAGGAATATCTCGTGATCGGAATACAGAAATTTTTTAATGATGGGAAAAATGTTCTCACTTGTTACTCCAATTTTTCCTGTTTGCATAGTTATTCAGTTTATGTTCGACATGTTATGTTTAGGCCGTTCGCAAAGCTTATGCCAGCCTGAAACTTCTGTCAAATAGTCATAGATATTAAAATATCCTGCTACCAATACTGAAAAAATATCAGTTTGTAACGTCAATATTTGAATAATGTACCCACATACCTTTCTCCCATTTTAATCCATCGTAAGTAAAATCGGGGCCATAGAATTCATACTGACCGCTCAGGGAGGGTCTTGAAGGCGAGAGATGATCGAACACGATCATTTTCATACCTTCGTTATACTGCAAACTCATAATGGCTTTCTCATTGTACTCGAATACAATCCTGTCAACAATATGGCCATTGTATTGTATCAGCTTTTCGCAGAAGTATAGTTCATCAAATTCATCTATTGAAATTACATCGATCAGTTTTTTATTTGACAGCGGAGTGTTCAAATCATAACCCAGCAATGTATAATATTTTTGACCGGCATGCTTACTTTCAATAATCTTGTAATACAACGAAGCATTCCAGGCTTTTTGGGGATTTAACTTGTTAAGACTATCCAGGCTATTCAATGATATCACACAATATTTTTTCTGAAGTGAAGAATAAAATTGTATTATGCCAAAGTACATATTCTCAGAATTCCCCGAAGCTATATTCCATGTAAGTATCCTTAACCGGTGATCGGGGGAGTATATTTTACCAATATTTTCAAGAGTTTCAAAAGGATAATCGAAAGAGCCTTCGACATTCAGGCATGCTGTAAAATTTTTATAAAAATCTTCGGAAGCTTCGTTTCTTTTATCACCTGGGACTTCCATAATATGTAAATAGTTCTTAAGAAGTTGATTCTCCAACAATAACAATGAATCAGTATCCTGAGAAAAAACGAGACTAATGCTGATATAAAAAATTATTGCCGATGCTATAAGAGTTCGGAAATCTGAATGCATATTTTTAAACGAATTGGATTCTGACAAGAACAACCCGCGAAAGGATATTTTATTTTATAATCAGATTGATATCGCCCATTAATTTATCTTTATATGACTTACCTATAGGAATGGTTTTCATGCCATCCTTTGTTTTTATCATAATGGCGTTATCCTCGATAAAATTAATACAACTGATATTAACAATAAATGATCGGTGTACTCTTGTAAATATACCTGATGGAAGCTTGCTCTCAATAGCTTTCATAGTAAAATGAATTGTGTACCGATCTTCAAATGTATTGAAAATAACATAGTTTTCAAGTGCCTCAACCCACAGAATATCTTTATACTTTAACCTGACAAGTGCAGAATTCTTTTTAATGAATATTTCATCTTCTTTCGGATCAACTTTATTCTTAAAGCGGACGCCGGCTTTATTAACCGCTTTAAAAAATCTGCTGTAATTAACTGGTTTTAAGAGATAATCAGTTACATCGTAATTGAAAGCTTCCAGAGCATATTTTTCTTTAGAAGAAACAATTATTATCTGGGGTGGATTCTGGAGCGTTTCAAGGAAATCGATTCCACTCATTTCTGGCATTTCTATGTCGAGGAAGATGAGGTCAATGTCTTCGCCCATATTAAACGCATTGATAGCGTCAACGGCATTCTCATAAGAACTTACCAGATTGAGTTGATCTGTTCTACTAACAAACTCTTCAATTACCCGGCGTGACATTTGATCATCGTCAATTATTATACAGTTCATTGTGTGATAGGTTTGTCAATAAATATTTAACATTCGTCAATATTATAGCCAAATATATAAAAAAAAATGGATACAGATTGACAATGAAATTATCACTTAGATTTCATAATTTGATTATTAATTTGGTTGCTAATAAAATCCTTTTCAATCAAATCCGAGTTTCGAATGGATCGCTTTAACCAGGTTCTTTTAACTTCTATCTTCTCCTGTTCTGTTAATTGCCATTCAATTATTGATGCTCGCATCTTCTCGGTTAAAGTATGCAGAATAATGGCTGCCGAGACAGAAATATTATAACTTTCCGTAAAACCATACATGGGGATTTTAAGAAATTCGTCGGCATTTTGAAGTATATCGTCAGTAAGTCCTTGAAGTTCAGTGCCAAAGAATAGAGCAACTTTACCGGGCAATAAATTAAAATTCTTTAATTCGGTATCTACCTGATGAGGAGTTGTAGCCACAATTCTATATCCCTTTTTTCTTAGTTCATTTATGGCTTTTAATGAATTGTTTTTGGATTTATTGTATTTTTTTAAGCTAAGCCATTTATCTGAACCAATAGTAACTTCAGGATTTACGCTGTATTTATTTTTATTCTCAACTATATAAACATCCTGAATACCGAAACAATCGCACGTTCGCAATACAGCGCTGGCATTATGTGATTGGTATATATCTTCGAGAGCTACTGTAATATATCGTGTCCGGTATTCGATAATACGATCGAATAACTCTTTTCTGTTGTCAGAAATAAAACTTTCGAGATAAGCTATTAATGAATCTGTCATAAGTCAAAAAAAAAGGGAGCAATAATTGCTCCCCGGAATAATTCGTTTTATCTTACTTGACTTTGCCTGCTAATTCGCTGCCAGCTTTAAATTTAACCACTTTTTTTGCAGGGATAGTAATTTCCTTACCTGTTTGAGGATTTCTACCTGTACGTTTGCTTCTTTGAGAAACAGAAAAGGAACCGAATCCAACGAGTGCTACTCGACCGCCCTTTTTTAAAGCTTGGGTTGTAGCATCAACGAAAGCATCAAGTGCTCTCTTTGCATCAGCTTTGGTAAGACCAGCACCGCTAGCAATTGCATCAATTAATTCTGCTTTGTTCATGATAAAAAAAATTTAGGGTTAGTAAATATTTCATAGCCATTAAAACGTATACAAATATAGACTATTTGTTAAGCTATGCAAATTTAAGGATTAAAAAAATCCAATGTTTATCAATAATACAGCGCTTTTTTAATATTATGGTATAAATTATATACCTGTGTATTGACGGTTATATAATTACAGATAAGATACTTAAGCTTAAGTAATTTAATTTCAACATTTTATATACGAAGTTAGAAAAAAGGTTTTTCTTCAATCCTTGCCAGGCTATAAATCAGTATGTTTTCATTTTTCAAAGGCTGTCTCGGTCGAATTCACCTTTAGTCTCATGCATAAAAATAGGCTGGCAATATGCCAACCTTTGATCATTTGCGGAGAGAGAGGGATTGTTCACCCGTCCGTGACGGGCTCACGAGGGCTTCGCCGTTCGAACCC
>CAZQCO010000093.1:0-13283 GCA_964592225.1 uncultured Bacteroidales bacterium | reverse complement strand
TTTACATCTCCTACCTTATATCAGTCACACGCGCTAACGGTCTCTGGCTCTGCATGTAAATGCAGAGCTTTTTTCTTGTCTTTTGTTAACTAATTTGTATTCAGAAGTATGTTTCATCAGTATAACGGATGTAATTTTATAATGTTATGTATGCAATTATTGATGTTGAAACTACTGGTGGTAGTCCTGTTGCTGAAAAGATAACAGAAATTGCAATTTTTCTGCATGATGGTGCAAAACTGATTGAAGAATTTACAACACTTATTAATCCGGAAAAGAAAATTCCCTATTATATTACGGCACTTACAGGGATTTCAAATGCAATGGTGGCTGATTCCCCAAAGTTTTATGAAGTTGCCAGACATATTCTCGAGCTTACTGAAGATGCTGTATTCGTTGCTCATAACGCTTCCTTCGACTATCAGTTTATCAGGAATGAATATAAAAGACTTGGTTACGATTTTGTACGTGACAAACTTTGTACAGTCCAGTTAAGCAGAAGACTTGTTCCCGGACTGGCTTCTTACAGTCTGGGAAATATTTGCAAACATCTCAGCATCCGGATTCACGATCGCCATCGTGCGAGTGGTGATGCATATGCAACCATTAAACTTTTCGAATACCTTCTTCAAGTCAGTAAGAATCAAAACCAGTTAGTCAGTAACCTGCCTGGCTTGAACAAAAAAGACCTGCATCCGAACTTAAAACCTGAAACTCTCAGAAATCTTCCCGAAGAAACCGGAACTTACTATTTTTTTAACGAAAGGAAAGAAATTATTTACATCGGTAAAAGCAAGAATATCCGGTCCCGGGTACTAAGCCATTTCAGAAACTATAGCTCTAAAAAAGCTATCGAATTGATGAATTCAATTGCGGAGATCGACTTTGAACTTACAGGAAGTGAATTGATCGCCTTGCTTAAAGAATCGCATGAAATCAAACAAAATAGACCCATTTATAATCGAGCACAGCGGCGTGCCATCTCAAATTATGGTCTTTATACCTATTATGATAATAAGGGTTACCTGAGATATATTATTGATAAAATTAATTCGAAGGCTGAGAATCCGCTTCGAACATTTTCTAACCTTCGGGCAGGTAAAAATTATCTGAACCACAAGGTCGATGAACACAAACTGTGTTTGAAATTATGTGGTCTCTATCCTGCCACGGGAGCCTGTTTTAACTATGAGATCGCACAATGTAAAGGTGCCTGTGTTGAGAAGGAATTACCAGCCAATTATAATGAACGGGCCCTGCGGATTATTCATGAGAATGATATTCTCCAGGATAATTTTTTCCTTATTGAATTCGGTAGGACCAACGGAGAAATTGCAATTGTGCAAATACAATGTGGTAAATACATTGGTTATGGCTATGCCGATACTTCCTGTGTTAATGGAAATACTGGGCTACTGGCCGATTGTGTACAAGCTTTCGATGACAATCGTGATATTCAACAAATATTACGAACCTATATTCAATCGGGAAAGAAGGTTCAAATCTTGCCTTACACTAAATTGTGCTGATCCTGAGTTATGCACAAATTGCGGTTTATAATTCAAAAAAAAAAATCTGGCTAATCACTGATTCATTCTTAATTTTACCGCCAGATTGATAACTTCCCAAATATAAAATATATGATCCTTTTCTTCAGGGGCCACTCCAATAACGTTTTCGCTGTTCAATCAGATAAAAAACCTGAACCAGTGGATATTGACAAGCTGGAATGGCTTTTTTCCGGAGCTAAGCTGCTCGATTCTGAAACTATAACCGGTACTTTCATTGGTCCGCGAAAAGAAATGATAACTCCCTGGAGTACGAATGCCGTTGAAATAACACAAAACATGGGCATAAAGGGTATTCAACGCATTGAGGAATTTATTGAAGCCAACCTGAAGGAACCCGATTACGATCCTATGTTGACAAATATTTATCGAGATCTTAATGAGGAAATTTTTACCATCAATATTAAACCCGATCCCATTTTTTATATCGACGATATTCAGGCTTACAACCTGAAAGAAGGCCTGGCTCTTAGTTCCGACGAAGTTAAGTACCTTGAAGAATTGGTAAAAAAACTTGGCCGAAAATTGACCGACAGTGAGATTTTTGGATTTTCACAGGTTAATTCTGAGCATTGCAGGCACAAAATATTCAACGGAACATTCATCGTTGATGATAAAAAAAAGGATTTATCCCTCTTCCAGCTTATTAAATTAACAACCCAATCCAATCCCAACACAGTTGTCTCTGCTTATAAGGATAACTGTGCATTCCTGGCAGGGCCGGTAATTGAGCAGTTTGCTCCCAAAACGCAGGATAAGTCTGATTTCTTCGAAGTAAATGATATAGAATCCATTCTATCTCTTAAAGCTGAAACACATAATTTTCCAACAACGGTGGAACCTTTCAACGGTGCAGCAACGGGTACCGGAGGCGAAATTCGTGATCGTCTGGCCGGAGGAAAAGGGGCTTTGCCCCTGGCCGGGACTGCGGTATACATCACTTCCTATTCGAGACTTGAACCGGATCGCAACTATGAACAAAACATTCGTGAAAGAAAATGGCTTTATCAGACGCCTTCACAAATATTGATCAAAGCCTCAAACGGAGCCAGTGATTTTGGGAATAAATTCGGACAGCCGCTTATTTGTGGCAGCGTACTTACATTCGAACATGTCGAAAAGAATCGTGTATACGGTTACGATAAAGTGATTATGCTGGCCGGGGGTATCGGATTCGGAAATAAGAAAGACACGGATAAAAAAATACCTGCTAAGGGTGATAAAATTGTACTCTTAGGTGGCGATAATTATCGTATTGGTATGGGAGGCGGTGCTGTTTCATCCGTAGCAACAGGAGAATATGACAATACCATTGAACTGAATGCCGTTCAGCGTTCGAATCCTGAAATGCAAAAGCGTGTTTATAATGCTATTCGTGCAATGGCCGAATCGGATAATAATCCTATTGTCTCCATCCACGATCATGGAGCCGGTGGGCACTTAAATTGTCTCTCCGAGCTGGTAGAAAAAACAGGAGGTAAAATTACCATGTCAGCACTTCCTATAGGTGATCCTACCCTCTCGGCTAAAGAAATTGCCGGTAATGAATCGCAGGAACGCATGGGTCTCATGCTCAAACCAACAGACATTGAACAAATGAAACGAATAGCTGAGAGAGAAAGAGCACCTATGTATGTTATTGGAGAAGCTACCGGAGATCATCAGTTTATTTTTGAAGACAGAGAAGGGAACAAACCGATCAATATTTTACTGGAAGATATGTTCGGCAATCCTCCAAAAACTATTATGAAAGATGAATCGGTCAGAGTAGATTTCCAAAATATTTCTTATCAAATCGAGAAACTTCATGAATACCTGCAAGAGGTCCTCCAGCTTGAATCGGTAGCATGTAAAGACTGGCTTACAAATAAAGTCGACAGATCGGTTACTGGCAGAATTGCCAAGCAACAGACTGCCGGTTCAGTTCAGCTGCCACTAAATAATGTAGGAGTTACAGCACTCGATTATACCAGCTATAAAGGTTTGGCTACATCTATCGGACATGCCCCTGCAGCAGGCTTGATTGATGCTAAGGCCGGATCGTTATTATCGGTGGCTGAAGCGCTGACCAATATAGTTTGGGCTCCCCTGAAGAACGGAATTAAATCTGTATCGTTGAGTGCAAACTGGATGTGGCCCTGCAGAAATCACGGTGAAGATGCACGTTTATACGATGCGGTTAAAGCTATTAGTGATTTCACCATTTCGCTTGGTATAAATATTCCAACTGGTAAAGATTCCCTTTCCATGACACAAAAATATCCTGATGGAACCACAGTTCTGGCTCCGGGAACAGTTATTATTTCTGCCGCAGCAGAAGTAATGGATATAAGGAAGGTAGTTGAACCTGTTCTTCAGCCCGTTAAAGATAGTAAGTTGCTCTACATTCCTTTTGCTGATTCTTCTTTCGATCTGGGTGGAAGCAGCTTCGCACAAACCCAAAACCGGCTGGGAAATCAGACGCCCACTGTTGCCGATGCAAATGAATTTGCCCTGATATTTGAACTTCTTCAGGAATTAATTCGTGAAGATATCATCCTTTCGGGTCATGATATTTCGTCAGGCGGACTTATTACCTCTCTGCTTGAAATGTGTTTTGGAAGAAACGATACAGGGCTTGAAGCTGATATTTCTTTGCTCTCCGATGAAGATCCGGTTAAAAAACTTTTCAGTGAGAAACCTGCGGTAGTTATTCAGATCGAAAATGCAATGGCAGAATTAATTATTGATCGATTTGACAAGTTGGGTCTGCAAGCCTATTTGCTTGGAAAAGTAAATGTTGACAGAAAATTTCAAATTACGAATAATACTCATGATTTTGATTTTAATATCAATTCGCTACGAGATACCTGGTACCATACCTCATTCCTGTTAGATAAGAAACAGACTTATAATAATTTAGCCGAGGATAGGTTCAGGAATTACAGCCATCAGGAGTTGAATTTCTTATTCCCCTGTCATTTTGCAGGAACACTGGATATTTTTCATATTTCATATAAGCGAAGAACTCCAACTGGAATTAAATCAGCTATCATTCGTGAGAAGGGTGTTAACGGCGATCGTGAAATGGCTTACAGTCTTTACATGGCTGGATTTGACGTGAAAGATGTGCATATGACCGATCTTATTTCGGGCAGAGAAACATTGGAAGACATTAACATGATTGTTTTTGTAGGTGGTTTTTCGAATAGCGATGTTCTGGGAAGTGCAAAAGGCTGGGCCGGAGCTTTCCTATATAATAAAAAAGCAAAGGATACATTGGATAAATATTATGCCCGTCCCGATACACTGAGCCTGGGAGTGTGCAATGGATGTCAGTTAATGATGGAACTCGGGCTTATTTTTAAGGACGATAAGCAAAAAACCTATATGAGTTTCAATGAATCGCATAAGTTTGAATCGGCATTTTTAAGTGTCGATATTCCTAACAATCATTCCGTTATGTTAAATACCATGGCCGGATCACGACTGGGAATTTGGGTGGCACACGGAGAGGGCAAAATCAACCTGCCCCTTTCTGCAGAAAATTATCATATCCCTATAAAATATACTAGTAAAGAGTATCCGGGAAATCCGAACGGATCGGATTATGCCACTGCCGGATTATGTTCTGACGACGGTCGTCATCTGGCCATGATGCCTCACCTGGAACGCTCTATCCTTCCCTGGCAATGGGCCTATTATCCATCAGACCGGAAATCGGATATTGTTTCTCCCTGGATAGAAGCTTTTGTGAATGCCCGAAAATGGATTGAAAAATCTAAATCGTAAGGCTTCACGGATAATTCTATCTTAATCCTGTTAATTAACCGGTAAAATACTATCGCCTGCCGATTGGACATGTTACTTTGCAGATCGACTATACATATCAGCTACTATTGTTTTATCTTTGATCTTTAATTTAATCAATACACTATGAAAAAGTCTGTAATAGTTCTGATAGTCATTGGTATTATTCTTCTGATAGGATTTGCTTTTTACCGGAATGTCTATAACACTGAGGTGAAATTAAACCAGCAGGTTAAAAAACAATGGGCTAATGTAGAAAGTTCCTATCAACGTAGGGCCGATCTTATCCCCAACCTGGTAAATACAGTTAAAGGCTATGCCGATTTTGAAAAGTCGACCCTAACCCAGGTTATCGAAGCCCGTGCAAAGGCTACTTCAGTTAATATTAATGCCGAAAACCTTAATCCTGAAACATTTCAGCAATTTCAACAGGCCCAGGATGGCCTTTCATCGGCTCTTTCCCGCCTGATGGTTGTTGTTGAACGTTACCCCGATTTAAAAGCAAATCAAAACTTCCTCGAATTGCAGGCCCAGCTTGAAGGAACTGAAAACCGCATCAATGTTGAACGTAACCGTTTCAACGAAAATGTGGAACAATACAACTCATTTACACTGCGATTCCTTGTTCATATGCTTTTTAAATTTAAGGAAAAACCTTATTTCCAGGCTAAGGAAGGTTCAGATATTGCCCCTGTTGTTGAATTTTAGGAATAAATTAAATGAGAAACGCTGAACACTTTTTCTCCGACGAGGAAAAGAAACAAATTCTACAATCGATTCAGGCTGCAGAACACAATACATCGGGTGAGATAAGGGTGCACCTCGAAAACCTCTGTCCGGGAGATGTTCTCGACAGGGCAGCCTATCTCTTTGAGAAACTTAAAATGCACAAAACAGAGAAACGAAACGGAGTGCTTTTCTATTTGGCAATAACCGATCGGAAGTTTGCCATACTAGGCGATGCAGGAATTAATGCAGTTACACCTGATGATTTTTGGGATAAGATAAAGGATACTATGGCAGCTTTATTTTCTGAAGGTAAATTTACCGAAGGATTATCCAATGGTATTCAAATGGCTGGTGAAGCACTTAATTCATGCTTCCCTTACCAGAAAAATGATATAAATGAACTACCTGATGAAATTTCTTTTGGCCAAAACTAGCATGATGAAGAAATATAGTAAGCTATTATTATTAACACTATTAATTTGTACGGATCTCTTTGCTGTCAAAATACCTGATAAGCCCTACCCTCCTAGACTGGTAAATGATTTTGCAGGAATGTTCAGCCAAAATGAAACAACTTCCCTTGAACAACAGCTTGTCGATTTTTGTAACCGGACCACAACACAAATTGTAGTTGTTACTCTTGAAAATTTGTATGGAGAAGATAAAGCCATGGTAGCCACTGAAATTGGCCAAAAATGGGGAGTGGGTTCGGCCAATTTCGATAATGGCATCGTGTTGCTGATCAAACCCAAAACCCCCGATTCGAAGGGCGAGGTTTATATAGCTACCGGGTATGGACTGGAAGGCGTTATTCCTGATGCTATTGCCAAGCGTATTGTGGAACACGAAATTATTCCCAGTTTTAAGGCAGGCAATTATTATGAAGGCGTCGAAAAAGCGCTGAACACAATTCAGCAACTTAGCCTTGGAGAATATTCTGCCAAGGAATATGAAGAACAGATAGCTAAAGAGGAAGTACCGCCAGGTGCTATTTTTGGGCTGCTGGTTCTCTTCTTTTTCTTCTTTGGGATGATTGGCAGGGCTGGCCGACTAGGCCGACGCTCGATGGGCCGTAACCTGCCATTCTGGTTATTAATATCCATGCTTCTTGGTTCAGGATCACGTGGTCGTGGTAGCTGGGGAAATTTTTCTTCGGGAAGTGGAAGTTTTGGCAGTGGCGGAGGATTTGGAGGTTTCGGCGGTGGAGGCTTTGGTGGTGGAGGCGCCGGAGGAAGCTGGTAGAAATATCCAACTTCCAATGTCCAAGTTCCAATTACTAACCTTCTATATATAATTTTCTATGTTAGATATCTAATCCTTCTTTACAACCAGGTATTCTTAAATATATTTCCTGTTATAACATTATGAAATAGTCAATTCTTTTTGTTACTTATATACGCAATTGAAGAAACTATAATGATGATATGCTAAGAAAGCCTTACTAGGAACATTTTAAAAAATGGAAGATCATGAACAGGAAAAGCCTGATAACATTTTTCACTCTTTTCTGTTGTCAAGTACTATTTAGTCAGACAGAATTCGCACCGGTTGGAGCTGAGTGGTATTATGAAATGCACGCACCCATTGGTCCCATGTTTGGATATGATCATTTTACTGTGGTAAAAGACACCCAGTTTTTAGAAACTGAATGTAGAAAAGTCAGGGTTGAAAGGGTAAATTCTGAAGACAATAAATACGATGAGTTCAACTTCTTTATTTATGATGACAATGGAAAAGTGTTTATTTCATACCACGATAATTTCGAGCTTCTTTATGACTTTAATCTTAATACAGGTGATACTCTTAAATCCATCATCCCTTTTGAATATATATTTGAAAATACTCCTGATATTGTATATTTAAATCAAGAAGCAGATTCTGTAGAAACAATTGAAATTTCAGAATTTTTAGCAAAAAAAATCTATTTGAATACTACTAATAATATTTACAATTTTTACCACATAACTGAAAAAATTGGTGGTAGCCCTTACTTTTTCCCTTTTGAAAATACAATGTCAGACTTTCTATACCCTTGTTTCAGATGTTATCATGATTCTGAGATCGATATAACATTACTAAAATGTGATTCAACAAATAATAGTTGGTTATCCATCGAAAATAATGAAGTTTCAAATATTACATTTAAACGGATACCCAATTGTGGTATTGAAATATATTTTGAGAATGACGAGTTATGGAATCGAATACAGGGTTTAGTATTACTTAATATGCAAGGCATGATCCTGAAATACACTTCCATATCAAATACTCAGAATAGCTGTTTTATAAGTATGGAAAATCTCTCGGATGGAATATACATCATTACAATCCTCACTGAAAATAAAATAGTCAGTAATAAAATTTATTGGAATAACTAAACCGATTTTTGTTTCTGCTTATCGTTATTCATCATTTTATTCTTATATACATAATAGGAATGTCTGCTGAATAAAGAATTGAAGGTAGTGCCCTGTCAAGCTTTAGGTTATTTGTCGATTCATGAATGGATTTGGATAGTTTACCAATAGTTGGGACCCTGATTCAGTATTATCAATATCAGTTGCGCCTGCACATCACTTATTTTAAAACATCACTCCCTGATGTGCGGAAAAGATTTTATATAGACTTTAAACCTTTTGTTTAATATACTGTTATTTAAGTATAAACAAAATAGTAATACAATGAAGTTAATTATTCTTATACTTGGAATTATGGTCACATTTTTTACTGCTTCCGGTCAAACCGGATCGATATATGATTATAAGGTTACTACTATCACTGGCGATGAATTCGACCTATCTCAATTAAAAGGTAAGAAGGTACTGATAGTGAATACGGCATCTAAATGTGGTTTTACACCTCAGTATGATGAATTGCAGGAACTTTACGAAAAATACAGGAACAGTAACTTTATCATCATTGGTTTTCCTGCCAACAATTTTTTACATCAGGAACCCGGCTCAAATGAAGAAATAGCTACTTTCTGCAAAATAAATTATGGTGTTACTTTTCCTATGATGGAAAAAATTTCGGTAAAGGGCAAAGACATTCATCCATTGTATAGCTACCTGACACAAAAATCGGAAAACGGAGTGCTGAATGCTTCTGTATCCTGGAATTTTCAGAAATTTATGATCGATGAAAATGGCCATGTTGTCGGTTATGCAAAACCTTCAACAAAACCTCTTTCTGATGAAATTGTTAATTGGATAGAAGGAAAGCAACAATAAAGGAAACCTTAGCAAATTCAGTTCCGTTAGTTTAATTCATCGCAACAGATCAATTTTCCCGGACGCTATATTACCTCCGTAACGTATCTGAATGATATAAAAACCTCCAGGTAAATGAAAGTCAATGTTTTCACAGAATAAATCTTCGGCCTTATTTCGTTCAAATTTGAGAATTTCCCTTCCCTGCATATCAAGCATGGTCATAGTCAGTTCACCCAGATATTTACAATAAAACTCGACAGAAACACTGTTTGACGAGGGATTCGGGAAAAGATTTAATTGCACCTGATAATTTTGTCCGGGAATATCAAGACTGTTTATTGGTAAATCTGATACAAGTTTCAAAGCACCAAAATCGTCGGCGTTTTTCCAGTGATCGTTGTAAGCAGCTGCAGTAACAGCAACCGATCCTATAAAATTATCACGAACTGTTGAACCCGGATCAACTTCCGGTTCATCATCATCATTAATGGCTAATGAAAGGCCCAGTAGCTTGTCAGGTAAAAGCGTGACCCTCGATCCTTCAATGTTTTCCGGCGAATAAGTATCATTGTATACTATAAGCGAAAATTCCCATCGTGAAACATTGCCCTCTTTACGAAGGATAAAAGCTGGAAAATGATCGGTATAATCACAGGTTATAACATCGCCCCAATTTGTGCCAGCCATATCTTCAACAATAAATTCCTGGTTAGTACCTCCCGATTCGGGGAATGCTGTAAAAATATGGTAGGCAAATGCGTTTTCGGCATTCATACCTAAAGATTGTTCATTATTGGCATAGCCATCGAACACATGATACCCCCCTGATTTATCCTCATCAATAAATACTTCAAACATATCGAAATTATATATAGCAGCTGTCACATTTGGTACGTATGCATCCGAAATGATATCGTCGGTAATTTCAAGAAGGAAATACAGCAGGTTGGAATCAGATGACCATACCACTTTATATCGTCCGGATAGGTCGGCTGGATCGACATAAGTTCCCCAGGGAATCCATACTTGATCAATTACCTGCCAGTTTGCTTCTGTCCAGCATTCATCATTACCAATTCCATCAAAAACCGGAGGCGTTAATATATTTTCAGCATAAATAGTATCCTCTTGTGTATTTATATTATAGAATGAGCCAAAAGTCTCAGTATTGCCCAAAATATTGGATAGGACCAGAAGGATCAAAATCAGGCATCTTTGAAGTATATTATTTTTGTTCATGTAAATAGCGATTTAAAATTCCTTGTAAAGTATGGAAATAAATTATTGAATAGGCAAGATCGCTTAAAATAAACATGAAGTACAATAAATTCTTTAAGCCATTGCAAAATAACCTTAAATTCAATTTTTATTAACCTTGGCATAGTGGTAGATCATATCTAAAAGTTTTTGGGCCTTAAACGGCTTTGCTATATAATCGATAAAGTTGTGCCGTAATATTTCTTCTCTGTTCTGTTCCTGAGCATAAGCTGTTACAGCAATTATTGGTAAATTACTGTTATATCGCCTGATTAATTCCGCAGCACGAATACCGTTCATTTCAGGCATTTTAATATCCATTAAAACAAGAAAAACATCTTTATCTTTCTGTTCTTTAACCATTTTTAAAGCTTCCAGTCCGTTCTTAGCCCATAGAATATTAGCCTTTGTTTTTTGTAAAATTCTTTCAATTAGTATGTAGTTGGCTGTTTCATCTTCTGCTACTATAATTATTCTGTTTTCCAGCGATGGATTTTCTATCGTAATGTTCTCACTTTCCTTTGATAAATTAGCTTTAACATCATCTTTTACCGTATGGTTCGAGAAAGTAAAAAAGAAAGTTGTTCCCTCTCCAATTTTTGAATTAAGCCACATCTTTCCTCCCATAATTTCTACCAGCTTATTACTAATTGAAAGACCAATTCCTGCCCCTCTATACAACTGATTTTCTCCCTTATCGATTTTATTGAAGGAGCTAAAAATATTTTCATATTCTGATTCGGCTATTCCAATACCAGTATCTTTTACAAAGAAAATAATATCAGTATTCTTCTTTTCATAACCGAATTCGATACTACCATTTTCAGTGTATTTATAAGCATTGTTTATCAGGTTTACAAATACTTGTCTGAAACGTGTAGCATCGTTATAGAACATCAGTTCCTGCTCAGATTTATTTTTAAAACTTACCTCCAGATTCTTTATATTGTTAAGATGAAAATAACTTTCCAGTTCAGTCAATATTTTTGTGATACTAAACAATTCATTCTTCAACTTCAGCTGATTTGTCTCTATCAATGAAATCTCCAGAATATCATTAATAAGTACCATAAGCGTATCACAATTATTCAGAATGATATCTAAAAACTCCTTTTTCTCCTTTTTATCATTCTTTTCGTTTTTAAGCAGACTGGCAAAACCGACTATAGCATTCATCGGTGTCCGAATTTCATGACTCATATTAGCCAGAAAAGCTGATTTTAATTTATCAGCTGCTTCAGCACGCTTTTGAGCCGCTTTCATTTTATTTGTTCGCTCTTCAACTATTTTTTCAAGATTATTTCTATGATTTGAGAGTTCTTCATTTTGGATAGATATTTCCTCCTGTTTTTCCAAAAGCAGCGAATTTAAATCCTCTAATTCCTTAGTGCGCTCCTTAACCTTTTCCTCCAGTATTCGTTTTTGTTTTTTTAATAGGTTTACCCTAAATCTATACATACTAAAGGCCAAAGTTATAATCAATAATACCACAGCCGATCTAAATACAAGAGTACTCCACCAGGGAGGACGAATAATGATCCGAAGAGTTTTTACCTGTTCACTCCAAACTCCGTCATTATTGCTGCCTCTGACTTTAAAGACATAATGCCCGGGATCGATATTGGTATAAGTTGCTTGATGCTGATTGCCCACTACATGCCATTTCGATTCGAATCCCTCAAGAGTATATTCGTATAAATTATCCTGACTATTCAGATAATTCAATGCTGCATATTTAATAATAAAATCGGATTGCTTATAGGATAAAACAATTTCAGACAAAAGATTAATATCCTTCTCCAAATTAAGATATTCAACTTCATTATCATTCAAATTTAGTAACTGGAAATCTGTCAGAACAATTGCAGGTTGAATTGGATTGTTATGCAAACTATCGGGATGAAACCATGTAAATCCTTTCGATCCTCCGAAATACAGATTCCCATGTTCATCAGTATAAGTGGAACGTCGAACAAACTCATTACCCTGCAGGCCATCAACGGCAAAATAATTCTGAACCAACATATTTTTTGAAAGGTTTACTCCTGATACAAATTTTGTTAAACCATTATTTGTGCTCAACCAGAGATTGCCATTTCTATCCTCATTTATTGCAAGTATTGCATTGCTTGGTAAACCTTGCCTCGTTGTAAAGTGTTGGAATGATTTGGTATTCCTGTTTAAGTAATCCAAACCGCTGGAAGTTGCAATCCATAGATTCTTACGGCTATCTTCATAAATATCGATAATATTTCCGCTGCTTAGTGAAGTGGAATCTTTCTCATTGTGCACGTAATGAGTAAATGTTTCTGTTGAATAATCGAAAACATCCAGAGCATGATATACTGAAATAAAAAGTTCTCCATAAGATGTTTCGCAAATATCATTTATCGCATTATGGGAAATACTATTCGGATTGTCAGGTTCGGGTACATAGCTTGTGAATGAATCGTTGTTATAATTATACTTATTTAAACCTCCGCCATTTGTTCCAATCCAAAGGTTACCTCTGCTATCCTCAAAAATGACAAATATATTATTGCTGGTTATTGATCCCTGTTTATTTATATCAACCTGAAAACGTCTAAAGTCCTGCTGATTAGGATTATACAAATTTAAACCTCCTGCCCAGGTTCCTATCCAAAGATTACCCCGAGAATCCTTAAACGTAGCTATAATACCATTTGCTCCTATTGAGTGCATATTATCTTCCTGATGAAGAAATGTT
>CAZQCO010000092.1:0-13671 GCA_964592225.1 uncultured Bacteroidales bacterium | reverse complement strand
CATTTGTTTATTTCCGTCTAACTCTCCTCTTCTTTCCCATAAACTCATTATTCTTTGCAAATTCCAGGTACCGGTAGTAAGTTGTTTTACTAATTTCTAACTGCTTAAGGATATCGATTATGGGAAGCTAATTTAGGTTCATTTAAACGTTCCATCGTGAGACTTATTCATGAAACGGGTTTATAAGACTAAGATAGGAAATTTTGACATTCCTGACGAAGCGGAGCGGAGATCAGGAATCCAGAAAGAATATTTACTGGATTCCTGCTTTCGCAGGAATGTTTCCTTTTCGTATTTTTTAAACCCTCGTTTAAACGAACTCTTAATTTACTTCTGCAACATATGCTTTGCAGAATTATGTGAACTCTTGAGCTTACTGTCTTAAAATAAATATTTATATATTTTTGCGTTAGCGTATAGATATAAAGACTATGTATTTAACATACGGATTCAACCTGAAAAACACATGTTGAAAAACAAAAAGATTGTTACGTACATTCAAACCTTTCGCGGATTATTTTCTGACAGGCTAAGCATGCTGGTCATATTTAGTGCTTTTCTTATGCAGGTACTTGTTTTCTTCTTATTTTTTCATAAACAAGCCTTAACGATATTCCCTAATAAGGATATACTGGCAGGATTTTATAACGATAGTGTCGATGGAGGCAATTCTATCATAGAAAAGCATACTGTTTCAGACTCGACATTGACCATGGAATTTATTTTGAAAGAAGGTTTTGTGAGACCCTATGTCGGGATCAACTTGCAGGGTAAACCGGATCAGTACTTTGATGTTTCAGCATATGATCAGGTCCTTATTGAAGGTAAAAGTAATGAGATAAGTAGTATTGTTATACACCTTATTACACGGAACAAAGCGCAATTTAAGGGATATAGCAGATTCAATGATCTATACTTCAGCAGTACAATAGAGCTGGCTCCCGAAAAGAAAACTTTCAAAATAAACATCAATCGTTTTAAAACTCCCGACTGGTGGTTCGATATAAATAACCTTTCGCCAACCCATCATTTTTCGCCTGACTGGAAACATTTCATTCATATGGATCTCGCAACGGGTTTGACACCTGCCGTGGGTGCACGGCGATCGTTAATAATATATAAAGTAGAGTTCATCAGGAATAATAGCCGAACACTGATTGCAATGATTTTCATTCAATTGATCATAATGTTATCGATGTTTGGATTGTACTACAGTAAATCTGCCCCTCACAGAAGGGAAAGGAAAATAATTATCAGCTATAAACCAATTGTTGTCGACAACCAGATAGTCCATGCAGATTATTACCTGGAGTATATTAATCATAACTTTTACGACAGTGAGTTAAGTCTTAAAAAGATATCCAATGCCACCGGCATAAGTCACCGAAATATAACCGATGGAATATCAAAACAATTTAACTGCAATTTTAAAACGTATATTAACCGGATAAGAGTGAATGAGGCGAAACGATTATTAAGGGAGACAAACCTTCATATAAGTGAAATTGCCTATAATGTGGGGTTTAATAGTCCAAGTAATTTCAATCGTGTTTTCAAAAACCTGACCGGTAAGAGCCCCTCCGAATTTCTGCTCGGCAAAGAATAATAACTCCTCGCATTTTTTGTAAAGCAATTTGTGCTTTTTGTAAATACAATGAGTTGCAGAATAATGATTATTGTATCCGTTTGTTACAAACGAATACAGTGTCGTATTATCCGGACAAAAGCTGAATTGATAGACTAAGTGCAGGATGATTTGAACGTACTCCTGTTCGACTGGCTAATTATCAGATAAGTGAACAGTCTGGAGTGTATCGGAATAAATACAATACTTGAGTATTTTTATTTATAAATTATAAAATATAGGGTATGAAGTCGATTTATAACATAGTGCTTTTAAACTGTCTTTTGATAAGCCTGGTTGCCAGAATAAGTGCCCAACTGACACCACAGGAAGCCATTCTGCAAATGGGACGTGGTATAAACCTTGGTAACTCACTGGATGCGGTACCAACAGAAACTTCATGGGGCAACCCACTTATCCAGGAATACTATTTTGACGATTTTGCTGATGCGGGTTTCACTTGTGTAAGAATTCCCATTACCTGGAAATTTCATGTATCAAAAAGCGCTCCCTATACAATAGACCCAATCTGGTTAGACAGAGTAGACACGATTGTATCCTGGGGATTACGTAAGGGCCTGTACATAATAATTAATGCACATCATGAAGATGGATTAAAAGCCACTGATACCGTGACGAACCTTATTGCAAAGGCTGATACGCTGGCAAAGTACGATAGCATCTGGAGCCAGGTATCATACCGGTTCAGGGATAAATCAGATCATCTGTTGTTTGAAATATTAAATGAGCCCCAAATGATGACTCAAGCCAGCCTGGATCAGCTGAACGTCCGGATTTTATCCATTATACGGAAAACCAATCCAACCCGGATCGTTCTATTTTCGGGAACTTCATATTCGGGTGCCAATCAGCTTATTGCAACACAAATCCCAGATCCGGCTGATAATTATCTTATAGGCTATTTCCATTCCTACGATCCATGGAGTTTTGCTGGTCTTGCCCAGGGAACATATGGCAGCAGTGGTGATATCAATGCATCCAATGCTAAGTTTGTACAGGTCAGTAATTGGTCATTGGCGAATAATATTCCCGTTACACTAGATGAATGTGGCGCTGTAAAACAATGCGATTACAACTCCCGGATGATCTATTATGCCACTTTAGTCGAACAGGCCCTGAATAAAAATGTAGCTTTTAACGTATGGGATGACAATGGAAACTTTCAAACCTATAACAGAAATTCCCGGACTTGGAATGAATTAAAAGACATCATAATTTATACTTACAAAGAATCGCCCACCCGCTTGCAAGTTGCGGTTACCGATTCTAACGCCGTTTTAAGATGGGTAAACCGTACCACCGAAAATGATAGCATTGTAGTTGAAAAACTCGCAGGGGATGTTTTCGACACCTTTGTTATTTTGGCGCCTGATGCCGATAGTATTTACATTCCCGACCTTGATCTGAATGTTTACCATTATTTCAGACTTAAAACCACTATGAACGATACACTTATTTATTCTTACCCATTCCGTTTTAAAATATCACCACCGGTTGGCATAATTAACAATATGGCTGAAGCTGAGAATGGATTCGTGGTTTATCCCAACCCTGCCGGTAATTTTATAACCCTGCGAACGGATGTGATCGTTCCGGGTAGCATATTGAATATCTATGATAACAGCGGGAGAAATATCTACTCTAACCGGTTCAATGAAAATGAGCTGATCATAGACATGTCACAATACCACAGCGGTATCTATTTCATAAAGCTGGAGGGACCAGGAATCAGTCTTGGCAGAAAACTCATTAAACAATAAAACAAAACAAACAGGTATTGCAATCAGCTGATGAAATGAAAGATAGGTTTCTACCCATACTTAATGATCTTAGTTCATTGTTCAGAATAAAACAAATTAATCATAATGCTATGAAACCCCTAAATGAAAATGCCTTCTCATTCAAACAAATTAGCAGACAAATTATGTCAGGCATCATGCTATTCATATTCTTATGGGTATGGATTCCGAATGCATATAACGAACCTGGACATGAACCAACTATTAGTATTGAAGAAGAGGTATCCGAAAGCATAATCGATAGTATTAAAAATCCTGCATACGGGCTTGTTATGGTGAAGTTCCCTATTGAATTAACAACTCCCGTCTCACTTCATTCGACGAATACGATATAATACTTTACTGTATTTCCGAATCCCCTGAATACGATGACCACATTGACATATAACATTGGAAATCCGGGTCACGTCACGTTGGGTATATTTGACCCTATCGGCCGCGTAGTTGCCGATCTGGTAAATGATACCGTAATCCCCGGTGAATATGCTGAAACCTGGAATGCATCCGGTTTTGCCGATGGAATTTATTATTGTCGGCTGAGTGCTGATAATATAACTAAAATAAATAAAGTCTTAGTCCTGAAATAACCAAGAGCATTTATCCATGCTGTCACTAAAACAAACGGAATATGAAATTAATGAAAATCTATGCCTTACTTCGTGCAATAATGATTGGCACAATTCTGATCTGTCTTATGTCTTATACTAGCTTATCAACACCGGAAGTACCTGTTAATCCCTCAGGTTTCAGGATCCAGCGGGGTATAAATTTAAGTCATTGGCTATCGCAGGATTTTGGGTGGGCTCCTGATCTGGTGAAATATAAAGACAAGTATTACATCTATTTTCCGGCGAATTACAATATTTATGTAGTAACAGCCAATTCAATAAATGGCCCCTGGAGCGACCCTGTCAATCTGAACATCAGCAATATTGACCCCGGTCATTTTGTCGATGAAAATGGGAAACGCTATCTGTATTTCAGCAATGGAGGTTACGTTCCTTTATCCGATGACGGACTTTCAGTCACTGGTGAAATGAAACATGTTTATGATGGCTGGCCAATCCCTCGTGAATGGTCCATTGAATGCTTTTGCCTGGAAGGCCCGAAAATTGCAAAACATGGCGATTACTATTATTTAACTGTTGCCGAAGGAGGAACTGCCGGCCCGGCAACAAGCCATATGATCATTTCTGCACGTTCTGAATCATCATTTGGCCCATGGGAAAATTCACCCTATAATCCTGTTGAAAGAACCCTCAACAATTCTGAGAAATGATGGTCGAAGGGGCATGGAACCATTTTCGGACATACAGAAGGCGATTCGTGGATGATTTTTCATGGATACGAAAACGGTTTTTACAATATGGGACGCCAGACATTACTGCTGCCTATCGAGTGGACAAATGATGGGTGGTACAAAATACCGGATGGCATAAGGGTAGATAAACCAATTAAAAGACCAGGTTTAGTTGCTTCAAATCCAACCTTTACGTTAAGCGATAATTTTGACGGCAATACTTTAAAGCCTCAGTGGAAATTCTTTGGAGAATATGATACCAGCAGATTTTATGTAGTTGACAATAGTTTGGTTATTGAAGCTAAAGGAAATTCCATTGGTGAAAGTTCGCCATTGCTATGTGTTCCTTCCGAACATTCCTATATTGCCGAAGTGGAGTTATTTATCGAAGGAGATGCCACCGGCGGTTTAATTCTCTTTTATAACAACGACTATAATTCAGGAATTTTAGCAGATAGTGAAAATATTCTGGCCAATCTGAGAGGCTGGCAATTCGTAACAGAAAGCAACGCGATTAAAAATCATGTTTTTCTGAGACTTAAAAACATAAATAATACAGTCGACATGTTTTATAGTATTGATGGAGCGAAATGGAATAAAATTGAGAGTTCCTTTGAAGTATCAGGAATGCACCATAATATACTGAGTGGATTTTTAAGTCTCCGGATAGGTCTTTGCTCTGTAGGTGAAGGAAAGGTTAGATTTAAGAACTTCACATATAAACAAATCAGGTAAACAATAAGATAATAAGACAAAATATCAATCCCTGCTGGTTCTAAACTTCCTTTCAGTAGCAGAATATTTTATTAAATGAATATTATTTTTTTTATATCGCTTAATTCAGTTGCCTATAATTCAATTTATACAGCAATTGTTACGTATTTACCAATATTCGTTACACGTTGATAAGTAAATTTGAACGTAGATACATATATTGTATTGATCATCATCAACCAAATTTATTTATCATAAACTTTTTACTTGATAATGTCTCAGACTTGAAAATACTCTTTAAATGAAAATTTTAGCTTTTTTAATAACAGGATTAATAGTAGCTATGGCCATCCAGGCCCAGGATCGCCCGGCACATCCCGAACTGGAAAACCCCTCCATTCAGGGGATCAATAAAGAATATCCGCATGCTTCTTTTATCAGTTATGAAAACCGGGAAGCTGCACTGACAAACGATAAAAGCAAATCTTCTCATGTTATCTCGCTAAACGGTATCTGGAAATTCAATTTTGTAACCGGAATTTCAAACCGCATTGAGGGATTTGCAGCTCCGGGCCTCGATCTTTCCGACTGGAAAGAAATTGAAGTACCGTCGAATATGGAAATGAAAGGGTATGGCATTCCCATCTATGTAAATGTCGGTTACGAATTCTATCCTGAATGGAATTTTAAACCTCCGTACATTAATGATTTAGAAAAGAATAATATCGGTTACTATCGTCGTGAATTTGAAATTCCGGCAAACTGGAACGGACAACAGATTTTTGTTCATTTTGGGTCCATAAAATCGATTGGCTTTATCTGGGTCAACGGCCAAAAAGTGGGTATGAGCAAGGACAGTAAAACACCACAGGAATTCGATATTACCAACTATGTTCAACCTGGAAACAACACCCTTGAAGTAGAAGTTTTCCGGTGGAGCGATGCCTCATACCTTGAGTGCCAGGATTTCTGGCGTTTGAGCGGTATTCCCCGTGAGGTTTATGTATATGCCCAGCCAAAAGTTCGTTTGCGCGATTTCTTCGCCCAGGCTACGCTCGACGAAAGTTATACCCAGGGTGTTTTTAACCTCGACGTGGAATTGAAAAACCATACAGGTGAGAAAGCCGAACATTTAGTAACCTATGAAATCCTTGACAATGCAGGAAAAAGTATTGCATCTGACATAAAAACGATTGAGATAACAGACTCTACCGGAATATTGAATTTTCATGCTACTATTCCTTCCGTAAATTCCTGGTCTGCCGAAACACCAAATCTTTATACCTTATTACTCATATTGAAAGATGCTTCAGGTAAAACAACCGAAGTAACTTCGGTAAAAATGGGTTTCCGTACCAGCGAAATTAAGGATGGTTTATTCCTGGTTAATGGTAAACGCGTGTTAATTAAGGGAGTTGATCTTCATGAATTTAATCCCGTAACCGGACAGGTTATTGATGAAGAAACAGTAATGCTCGATCTGGAAAGGATGAAACAACTTAACATCAATGCCATCCGGTTGAGCCATTACCCCCAGCCCGAATTCTTTTACGACCTTACCGATAAGTACGGTTTTTACCTGGTTGATGAAGCCAACATTGAGTCGCATGGCATTGGGTACGACCGCAGCAAGGGGAAAAGCCTGGCCAATAATCTCGACTGGACAGAAGCACACCTGTTCCGTACACGGAATATGTTCGAGCGCGACAAGAACCATCCGTCGGTAGTTATCTGGTCATTGGGCAACGAAGCCGGAAACGGATATAATTTTTACCAAACTTATCTTTTCATCCGAAGCCGCGATAAAATGCGCCCAATACAATACGAACAGGCGTACCTTGAATGGAATACCGATATTTTCTGTCCCATGTATATGAAAATACCCGATATTGAACAGTATGCCAAAACTTATAACGACCGCCCGCTGATCCTTTGCGAATACGAACATGCCATGGGTAACAGCGAAGGGAATTTAAAAGATTACTGGGAAACCATTGAGAAGTATCCCAACCTCCAGGGAGGTTTTATATGGGATTGGGTCGACCAGGGGCTTGCTGACAAAAACGAGAAAGGTGAATTCTGGGCTTATGGTGGCGATTATGGTCCCGAAGGAACTCCTTCCGATGGCAACTTTTGTATTAATGGCGTTGTTTTCCCTGACAGGAGCATAAAACCACAGAGCCTTGAAGTAAAACATGTGTATCAGAATATTGGTTTTAAGGCCGATGATCTTTCCTCCGGGCTTTTTACCATTACCAATAAATTCCGTTTCACCAACCTTGAAAAATACGCTTTCACGTATGAAATCGCGGCCAACGGCAAAGTGATTAAACGAGGTGAACTCCCTGTTCTGGATGTTGCTCCTGAGCAATCGAAACAGGTTTCTATTAATATGGGTAAATTGTTGGCAAAACCGGGAATGGAATATTTTATTACCATTTCGGCAAAAACAACAGCAGCAGAAAACCTGCTCCCTTCCAGATGGGAAATAGCTTCCGAACAATTCAAACTGCCTGTTGAAGCTGACAAAAAGCCATTTGACATTTCAAAAGCAGGAAAAGTTACCTATACAGAAGGCACTTCCATTGAAATTTCCGGAAACGATTTTTCAGTCACCATTGATTCCAAAACGGGCATAATGACTTCTTTCAAAAACAGGGGAAACGAATTGTTGCTCGACGGTTATGGCCCTCGTCCTGCATTTTGGCGTGCCCCAACCGATAACGACTACGGCTGGCAGATGCCTGGTATTTGTAGACTCTGGAAACAGACATCGGAGCAAACACCCATAGCAGAAAGTATTAAAACCAGCCAACAGGGAAATGTAGTACAGGTTGAAGTGGTTTATAAGCTTGATTCGGTAAATTCTATATGGAAAACACAGTATACCATTATGGGCAATGGCGCTGTAAAAATTGAAAATGAACTTATAAATGCCGACAATAAAATTCCCGTCATTCCAAGGATTGGCATGAAAATGCAGATGCCTGCAGAATTCACTCAACTGGAATATTTTGGCTGTGGCCCATGGGAAAATTATTGCGACCGAAACTCATCAGCATTTGTAGGCCTTTACAAATCGACCGTTGCTGAACAATACGTACCTTATATCCGTCCCCAGGAAAATGGTCACCGCACCGATGTTCGCTGGATGACTTTAACCCGAAACGATGGATCAGGACTGTTGGTAGTTGCCGATTCACTGATCGGGTTCAATACACTAAACAATACAATAGAAGACTTTGATGCGGGACCGGATAAAAACAAAAACCTTCTCCACAGTAACGATATCAAGCCCCGGGAATTGGTTGAGTTGCATATCGACCATCGCCAGATTGGAATTGCCGGCGATGATAGCTGGGGGGGCTGGCCGCATGAGCCATACCTCATAAGACCAAGTACAGAAGGGTACAGATATGATTTTACGCTGATACCGATTAATTCATCAAAGATGATCGATAAACTAATTCAATACAAATATTAATTATGCTAAGATTTAGTTTTTTCCTTTTTATGTCAGGCTATTTCATTTTTGAAAGCATCAGTCTAAATGCACAAGACAAGTTATACCCAAACGAATTTCCGCTGAAAGATATAATCCTCCTGGAAGGTCCTTTCAAACATGCCCGCGACCTCAACATCGAGGTTCTTCTGAAGTATGATGTTGATCGTTTGCTGGCTCCGTACCGTAAAGAAGCCGGATTGCCTGAAAAGGCCGAATGTTATCCCAATTGGGCAGGTCTTGATGGCCATATTGGTGGTCATTACCTGTCGGCAATGGCTATGAATTATGCCGCTACCGGAAATGAAGCGTGTAAGGAAAGAATGGAATATATGCTTTCAGAACTTAAAGAGTGCCAGGAAGCAAATGCTGTGAACAACTCAGAGTGGGGAATTGGCTATGTCGGAGGTTTTCCAAATAGCGCAATATTATGGTCGTCTTTTAAAAAGGGAGATTTTAGCATTTATAATTCTTCATGGGCTCCGTTTTATAATTTGCATAAAATGTATGCCGGATTGAGAGATGCATGGTTGTATTGCGACAATGAAGATGCCAAAGCCATGTTCCTGAAATTCTGCGACTGGGGGATCAGCATCACCTCTGCCCTTTCCGATGAGCAAATGCAATCGATGTTGAATATGGAACATGGTGGCATGGACGAAGTGTTTGCCGATGCTTATCAGATGACAGGCGATAAAAAGTACCTGACAGCCGCAAAA
The DNA here is from genome assembly GCA_964592225.1 of uncultured Bacteroidales bacterium. GTDB lineage: Bacteria > Bacteroidota > Bacteroidia > Bacteroidales > UBA10428 > UBA10428. Next base: position 3,992 of record CAZQCO010000092.1, on the reverse strand, counting down.
CGATACTCTCACAAACAGCTGCTCGACCCATTGTCGGAAGGGATTGATATCCTCGATAATAAACATGCGAATACCCAGATTCCCAAATTTGTGGGTTTCGAAAGATTAGCAGAACTCAACCATGACGAGAAATACGATAAAGCAGGTACCTTTTTCTGGGAAACGGTCACAACCAATCGTTCCCTTGCCTTTGGCGGAAACAGCAGAAGGGAGCATTTTCCCAGCGTTACCTCGTGTATCGATTTTATTAATGTTAATGATGGACCGGAATCATGTAATTCCTATAATATGCTTAAATTGACCGAAGATTTGTTCAGGGTACATCCTTTAGCCAAATATGTCGATTATTATGAACGCACCTTATATAATCACATCCTCTCGACTCAGCATCCCGGACATGGAGGATATGTTTATTTCACCCCTGCCAGACCCCGTCATTACAGGGTGTATTCGGCACCTAATGAAGCTATGTGGTGTTGCGTGGGTACAGGTATGGAAAATCATGGCAAATACAACCAGTTTATCTACACCCATTCAAAAGACACCTTATTCCTGAACATTTTTATTGCTTCTGAACTCAACTGGAAAGAAAAAGGGGTAAAAATCAGGCAGGAAACAAATTTCCCTTTTGAGGAACAAACAAAACTGATAATAACAGAAGGCTCTTCCGGTTTTATCTTGAAGGTACGGTATCCCGGTTGGGTCAGTAAGGGAGCTTTGAAAATTACGGTTAACGGCAAGGAAATTCCCTATTCTGCCCTTCCTTCTTCTTATGTAAGTATTAACAGGGAATGGAAAAAAGGCGATGTGGTTCAAATCATGTTACCCATGCACAATAGCATAGAGCATATACCCAATGTTCCTGATTATATTGCTTTTATGCATGGCCCCATTTTACTTGGAGCAAAAACCGGAACTGAGGATTTATCAGGTCTTATTGCCGATGATGGCCGTTGGGGACAGTATGCGGCAGGGGAATATTTACCTGTTGATCAAGCTCCCATCCTGATTGAAGATGATCTTCAAAATATTGCAGATAAATTGGAACCCATAAAAGATAAGCCATTACATTTCACACTCAACGTTAAAATGATCAATCCAATGGAGCTTACGCTGGAACCTTTTTATCAAATCCACGATGCCAGGTATATGATGTACTGGCTGGCATTAACGAATGATGGCTACCAGGCTTATGTTGATTCACTGGCGAACATCGAAAAGGAAAAACTTGCCCTCGAAAAACGTACCATCGACTACGTAGCTATCGGTGAACAACAACCGGAAACCGACCATGCCATGCAATATGAGAACTCAGACACAGGAAATACTATGAATGAATTTTACCGCGATGCTCGTAATGGAGGCTGGTTTAGCTACGATATGACTACAAATTCAGAAACAAATTTGAGCTTATTTGTCCGATATTGGGGCGCTGAATGGGGTAGCCGTAAGTTCGATATTTACATTGACGATGAAAAACTGGTAACTGAAGACAATACAGACAGATGGAACCTGTCGATGTTTAAAGATGTTGTCTATCCCATTCCCGATTCCATGATCGGGGGAGAAAGCCACGTGAGGGTTAAATTTCAGGCGCTTCCTCATAATACTGCCGGTGCTGTTTATGTTGTTAGGGTATTAAGATCAGAGAAAAAATAATTATAATTTTTATAAAAGAAGTCATGAGATATATTAAGATATTTGTTCTGTTCCTGATCATTTCAGGAATATTCGGTTGCACCTCACATCTGGATCAAAAGCAGGAATTTAAGCCCAGTTTAGAATCGTTGCAGAAGGTTAACCCTGTCCCAGAATGGTTCAAAGACGCTAAATTTGGTATTTATTTCCATTGGGGTGCATATTCTGTTCCTGCCTATGCCAACGAGTGGTACCCCCGTTCAATGTATATCAAAGAATCTGCTGAAAATAAACACCATATCGAGGTATATGGCGAACCTAATGAGTGGCCTTATAACTATTTTATTACGGGTGCTACGGATAAACAAGGGAATTTTGTTCAGTTTGCACCTAAACTCAAATCGGAAGGGGGTAAATTTGACCCTGAAGAATGGGCTCAGCTCTTTGCCGATGCAGGGGCAAAATTTGCAGGCCCGGTAGCTGAGCACCACGATGGTTTTTCCCTTTGGGCCAGCGAGGTTAATCCATGGAATGCAAAGGAAATGGGACCAAAACTTGATTTGGTGGGTTTGTTCACGGATGCAATCCGAAAAAGAAACATGAAAGTTTTCCTTTCCATGCATCACGCTTTTAATATAACCGGATATTATTATGCTGTCCCTAAAACAGATGATCCAAAGCTTCAAATGCTTTACGGACAACAGAGTAAGGAAGAGAACGAAGCTTTTTGGCTAAATAAACATAAAGAAATTATTGACAATTATAAGCCTGATATTATTTACCAGGACTTCAATTTACATCTGATTTCTCAACCTGTTCTGCTTGGGTTTTTATCGTACTACTACAACAGGGCAAACGAATGGAATAAAGAAGTGGTCGCCACATTTAAAGATGGATTGAATGAAGAATGTGCAGTACTTGACTACGAACGTGGTGGCCCTCCTGATATAACTGACAATTACTGGCTTACTGATGATGCAATCAGTTCTTCGAGCTGGTGTTATACCGAGGGAATTGGATATTACTCCAAAACACAGATTCTCCATGGCTTTATAGACCGAATAAGCAAAAACGGGAATATGATCCTGAACATTTCTCCTAAAGCTGACGGTACCATACCAGAGGAACAAAAAGATATTTTGCTTGCAATAGGTGACTGGCTAAAAAAATACAGCGAAGCAGTGTATGCAACCCGTGCCTGGGAAAAGTATGGAGAAGGGCCAACCCAAATGGGCGCTGCCCACGGCATAATGGGAGCTCCGATTGAAGGAACGGCCGGAGATATCCGTTATACCAGATCGAAAGATTATAAAACGCTTTATGCAATCTTACTGGGTTGGGATGAAGGTGAGAAAGAAGTGATATTTGAAACGTTATCTTCCAAAAGAATTGATTTAAAGAATTTGAAATCTGTTGAACTTATAAATGGCGAAGCCGGCAACTACCTACCTTTAGCTTTCAAGCAAGATGCAGAAGGATTGAAGATTAGTTTACCCGAACGTTCTTTCGAAGAAATGGCGTATGTTATTAAGCTAAATTACAAGGGTAAAATGCAACCACTTGACATGTATGCGGAAATTGACTGTACTCCACATTATCATATCGTTCCGGGCGACAATAGAGGCAGTTTGATACTGGGTGCAGATTTGAAACTGACCGGAAACAGAAAAGATTTTTCAAATCAGTGGAAGTTGGAATCTGCAGGCAAAGGCACCTATAAAATTATCAACCGTGAGAACGTGGAGAAGGTGCTTGCGTGTAATGTTTCAGGTCAGAATCTAACAGTTACAGAGGATAGAAGGAATGCCAATCAATTATGGAGATTGGAGGATGCTTACAATGGATTAATTAGAATTTCCAACAAACAATTTCCAAACAGGATACTATCTGTAAATACCCCTTTTGCCAAAGGGAATATGGCTGAATTACAAGATTCGGAAAATGGTTCGTCCTCAGTATGGAAACTCATGGAAGTGTGTGAGATCCGGCAGGAAGCCTTCAAACCACATACTGTTCCCGGAATCATCGAAGCTGAGGATTTCGATATCGGCTGCCCCGGCGATGCATACTACGATGGTGATGATATTAATGAAGGTGGCCAGTATCGTCCCACAGAAGGAGTGGATATTGAATCTTGTTCTGCGGGTGGATATAATGTCGGATGGACTCATACCGGTGAATGGATAGCATATACAGTAACAGTAAAAAAATCTGCAAATTACCAGGTTTCTTTCTATATAGCATCAAACTTCGACAATGCTAAAATGCATCTCGAATGCGACGGTGAAAACAAGACAGGAATAATTTCAATTCCAAACACTTCAGGCTATCAATCCTGGGATGTTGTAAAAAAG
>CAZQCO010000091.1:0-13701 GCA_964592225.1 uncultured Bacteroidales bacterium | reverse complement strand
GTAAATCCCGATTCGAGTTTTAAATCATGAATTGGAGATACAATAGTTGGAATATTATTTTCAGAAGGATTTACCTTGAAACCAAATTCCGTTTTTCCGATGTTCCCCTCTGCATCATCGGCAAACAAAATAATTTTTGCATTGCCCTGGTTAACTTCGTTAATTGTAAGAATTTGGTTATCCAGTTTTGCACTTATAATTGATTCATCGCCACTACCCAGACTTTTGGCCATCGGGAGTAAGGTTGCTGATATGATAATACCCGCAGAAAATGCAAACAGGAATTTCACCGATGAAACTGAGGTTCGTTCGTTTGAATCTGCTGAAATAACACCTAATAAGGATGTATAGGGAATATTAATGGCTGTGTACAAAACCATGATCAGTATGAAGGTGGCATATGCCCATATAATCTTCCCTGTCATACCCATATCAGGAGTTGTAAATACCAGTACACCGGCAATAGCAAAAGGTACACAGATCCAGAGCAAATAAGGCCTGAATTTTCCCCATTTAGTATTCGTACGATCGGCAATGATGCCCATCAGGGGATCATTCACAGCATCAAATACCCGGCTTACTAAAAACATAGTTGCTGCTACAGCAGTAGGAAGGAGAAAGACATCGGTATAAAAATAGGTGAAATACAGCATGAAGGTTTGCCAATATAACACCGAGGCGAGATCTCCAAATCCGTACCCCAATTTTTCTTTTAAAGACAATTTTTGTGTAGAAGTATCCATTAAGTAATATTAATGTTAATAGACTAAAAATTAGGAGTTGAAGATAAGTAAAATGTTAATAATACAAAATTCACAATGTAACATTATGCCTTATCAAATGTTACATTATCGTCAATAAATTATTTAAACTATATTTGGGGCTTTAAATTTTTAACTAAGGCAAAAGCTCAAGCACGAGCAAAATATAATATTTTAATAATATTCTCATGGATTCGAAGATTATATTTGGCATTAATATGAGTCACGACACTGCTTGTGCAGCAGTGATTGACGGGGAGATAAAAGTAGCAATAGAAGAAGAAAGACTGAACGGAGTAAAACATTGTGATGGAAGATCACCCTATGGAAGAATAATTCCCTACTTATCCATAAATTATTGTTGTGATTATTTGAATATATCGCCCAGCGATGTCGACTTATGGATTGTAAATGCTGTTTATGAGACTGCTATCGAAGCTCTGAAGATGCAATTAATAGGTATTCCCTCTGATAAGGTGATTAACGTGGAACGTCCGGGGCATCATCTGTCACATGCCTATTCAACATTTTATCCAAGTCCATTCGAAGAAGCAGCTATTCTATCGCTCGATGTTAATGGAGGACTGCATAATAAAGGTTCACAAAAGGAAAACTATTCCATTTATCATGGTAAGGGAACTAGTCTGGAACCCGTATTTACTGATTTTTTGGATTTCGGGGAACTAAGTGTCCCGGAATTATATACTCTTTATAGCACTATTCTTCAGCTTAGTCCCGATCCGAAAGGTGATTATGGCAAAGACGATCCTATGCGCAGTGGAGGTAAACTTATGGGTTATGCAGCACACTATTTTAATGAAGATTTACGACGAAAAAGCGCAAAGGGGTTGAAAAGAATAATAGGTTCATCTGCCGAAAAGTATAAAGTTGAAGTTCCGGATATTGTCGAAGAGAAAGATCATCATTATGCGATCAAAATGGAAAAAATGATCAGTTACTTACGAAGCAAGGGTAAAGTATTTGATGCGGATCCCCTAATGAATCCTGATAAAATTTTTGGATGGGATTTGAAGAATTATGTGATCTGGAATTATCGAAAAAATTCCTTAGAGGATTATGAGAATGCCGTTTTTGCATACGAAGCACAACTTACCCTTGAAGAATATATCTTAAAGATGGCCAGGCTTGCACATGAACTCACAGGTTGTAAAAACCTTTGTGTTGGCGGAGGCACTATGCTGAATGTTACAGCATGCAACAGAATATTGAAAGAGACTCCTTTTAAAAAGCTTTTTGTTCAACCAAGTGCCAACGATGGAGGCAACGCTATTGGAGCGGCACTTTGGGGATACTACAAAATACTTAAAGGCAACAAGCGTGCCTATACAAATAAAGTTTACAGTACCTGTCTGGGAAGAACCTATTCTATTCCGTTGGTTGAAGATGCTATATTTAATAAATCGTGGGGTTTGCCTTTTGTGCCCACCAGGCTTGATAATGAAGAGGATCAGATCAACAGGCTCGTAGATTTCCTGAAAGAGGATAAAGTAGTTTGTTTGTTCAAGGGTCGGTCGGAATTTGGCCCCAGGGCATTGGGAAACCGAAGTTTCCTGGCCTCACCGCGAAAATTTGAGATGCTGAATTTTATGAATGAGATAAAGGGAAGAGAATGGTACAGACCTGTGGCGCCTATTGTATTAAAGGATGTTCTTCATGAATATTTCGATGCGCCATTCGATGAAGCGCCCTATATGACAATCAATGCACATTGCAAGGAACATACTGCCAAACTTATGCCTGCTATTTGTCATGTCGATAAATCGGCCAGGGTACAAACTATTTCGGAAGAATACTACCCCTTTCTTACAAAATTGCTTCGGCGGTTTAGTGAAGTCTCCGGACAACCACCTATTCTGATTAATACATCGTTTAATATTGGGGGGCCTATTATCGAAATTCCTGAACAGGCAATAAATACATTTCTGAGAGCCAACTATTTGGTTAAAGCACTTTTAATTGAGAATTACCTGCTGGAGCTTCCCGATACTGATGTGGAGATGGGCAGGTAAATTAAATTATTCTGTAAAAATCCCCAGTCCCTGCCTGATAATTTCCGGTGGTTCAACAGTACAATTGACAACAGTTGAGGGAATGTTATTTCCATATCCTCCATCAATCACAATATCGACCAGGTTGCCGAAGTTTTCATAAATAAGTTCAGGATCGGTAGTATAATCAATTACTTTATCATAATCGTGAATGGAGGTAGTTAGTAAAGGATTCCCCAGTTTTTTAACTATTTCCATGGGTATATTATGATCCGGGATTCTTATCCCAACTGTCTTTTTTTTATTTTTAAAGATTTTCGGAATATTACTGCTCGCTTCCAGGATAAAGGTAAAAGGGCCCGGCAAATAGCGCTTCATGATTTTAAATACAGGATTACTTATTTGTCGGGTATAGTATGATAGATGGCTTAGATCGTGACATATAAAAGAGAAATTGGCTTTCTCGGGTTTTAATCCCCTGATCCAGGCGATTTTTTCAACAGCCCTGGCATTAAAAATATCGCATCCAAGGCCGTATACAGTATCGGTCGGGTAAATTATTACACCTCCTTTTTTTAAGACTTCCACAACCTTATCTATCTGATGAGGGCTGGGGTTCTCCGGATGAATACGCATTAGCATATACCTGGATCTTTAATAAAATTCATACTCGTATTTAGAGAGTAACTCGTAATTGGTACCGGGGTAATAAGTATGTTCAGTAAGGCATATACCTCTGATGTTGTAGGTATATGTTTTTATATTGAATTTTTCATCCGGATTACGTCTCCACTTATATTCAAGGAGATTTCCGAAAATATCATAAGTATATATTTTTTTTGCATATTCCTTTTTTGCGAGCGTCTGCTCATGCAGGCTCAGTAAATTTCCTTTTGAATCATAGGTGTAAGTATTCCTGTAATAAAAATTTCCTTTTTGAGTTTTCGTTTCCTCGAGAATTTGTGAAGAAGAATTATACTTATATTCCTTTTTTTCTATTTCCTTACCGTCCACACTATATGTCGTTTCTTCAATAATATTACCCTTGCTGTCATAAACCATCCTGATTTTTGATATAAGTGTGTTGCCTCCCATATAGGCCTCGACAATCGTAGTACTACCTGTGTTTTTATAAATCAATTTTTGCCGGAGATTATTATTGATGGTATATGTAGCTGTCACCAGCTGATTGGAACTGTTGTAATTAAAATCGTTCCGGAAATCTTCAGAGCCGTTAAATCCGGTTTCAAATAAAAGATTGTTTTTTGCATCATACCCCGATGACTTTTTATATTTGCTACCTGTACCCTCTCTTTCGTAAAGGGTTCTGTTATTGTTCAGGTCGTATTCATATATTTCGCTACCAATAAGCTGACCTTTTGTATTGATAAAATCTTTTCGCAGGATTTCTCCCGATCGTGAATACAAGGTTTTTGATGTTATAATTCCTGTTTTTGAAGGCTCGCCGGCCTGGTAACTGAAATCGATCTGAGTTTTACTTTTAATTTGATTCTGAAATGCAATGAGTTTTTCCCGTTCTTCAAGTGTTTGAGCAAATATATGTGATGAAACGAAAAGAAAAATGAAAAAAATTAAAAAATTATTCTTCATTAGGCTGAACACATTAGGTTTATAACCTTGGTTAATTAGCACCTAAAATTAGTTATCTTTTTTAAATGTAATCAATTGAGGGAAGAATTTGTCCAGCGTTCCGAATCATTTTGCGGAGATCTTTCCTCTTCTGTTTGCTTTTCGATCAGATTCCAATATTCATCATCGGGTTGCATGATGGAATCGTTATCGTCGTCGGATTCATGTTTCCACCGGCCAATATTTGGAGCAGGTCCGAATTGTCTATAGTAAAAAGCCAGTAAAATTCCAGCAGCTACTCCTGTTAGGTGACCCTCCCATGAAATAGTTTCGATTCTGGGGAAAATACCCCAAACCATGCTTCCATAAAGGAATGCAACGAGCAATGAGATTGCCAGTAAATGGGAATTCTTACGGATAAGGCCACTTACAAAAAGAAAGGCTCCCAGACCATATATTACTCCACTGGCGCCAATGTGATAGGCATCGCGGGCAAAGAACCATAACCAGAATCCATGAATGAAATAGACGAGGAAGAAGACTTTATAGGAGATTTCACGATAGAAATAGAAAAGAGTTACTATGAGCACTAGAAGCGGAGCACTGTTATTTAATAAATGTTCCCAATTACCATGGATAAGAGGAGCAAAAATTATTCCTAATAAACCTTTTGGTTCAAGAGGAAAAATTCCAAATCGGACCAGGTTTATATCAAAAAAGGTTTCGAAGGATTTGACCAGAAACAGTATAATGATAAAAAAAAATCCAAACCACAGGGAGTGCAGAAATTTTTGTTTCTCAAACTTTTGTTCGTCCAAAATAAAATAATTTACACAAAGTTACCTTTATTTCTGTTTACTCAAATTTCATTCCTGAACTTACCATTCGACATAATGGCAGAAAAAAACCCCGTTTTTACTTTAACGGGGTTTAAATTAAAAGAATTTTTTATATCCTTAGCTATTGGGGCGAAGTTTACGTACCTGCAATCCTGTGGCCCATATTTCTGATTCGCGTAATTCCTTAAGCTCTTTTCCAAGTTGTTCCTTATAGTTGGCAGCTCCTGTTGATTCCAGGACGCGTTTGCATTCCTCTCCGGATTTAACTTTATTGTATAAATCTTTGAATACAGGCAAAGTTGCCTCTTTAAACTTTGGTCTCCAGTCGAGTGCACCACGCTGAGCAGTAGCACTGCAATTTGCGTACATCCAATCCATTCCGTTCTCATCGACCAGACGAATAAGACTTTGTGTTAGTTCTTCAACGGTTTCGTTGAAGGCCTCGCTTGGGCTATGACCATTTTCGCGAAGAATCTGGTATTGAGCATCCATTATGCCTGCCAGAGCACCCATAAGTACGCCTCGTTCACCTGTCAGGTCGGAATATACTTCATTTTCAAAGCTTGTCGGAAATAAGTAACCCGAACCGATTGCAATGCCTAATGCCATTGTACGTTCTTCAGCACGACCTGTATAATTCTGGAAAACAGCATAGCTGGAATTAATGCCTGTGCCTGCCAGGAAGTTACGTCGAACGCTTGTTCCTGATCCTTTCGGTGCGCAAAGTATGACATCAACATTTGCCGGGGGAATAACTCCTGTATGCTCTTTATAGGTTATTGAAAAACCATGTGAAAAATAAAGAGCGTCTCCCTCGTTCAGACATTTCTTTAAGGCAGGCCAAACAGCCCGCTGCGCAGCATCGGAAACCAGATACTGGATAATGGTTCCTTTTTTGGCAGCTTCTTCTATAGGGAAAAGGGTCTTATTGGGAACCCAGCCATCAGCAACTGCGCGGTCCCAGTCGGATTTAAAATCAGGCGATTGCCCGATAATCACATTAATCCCGTTATCTTTCATATTAAGGGCCTGAGCCGGCCCCTGAACACCATAACCTATTACTGCGACAATTTCGTTTTTGAGAACCTCTTGTGCTTTCGATAGAGGAAATTCTTTCCGTGTGATAACGGTTTCTTCAACTCCTCCAAAATTAATTTTTGCCATGATTTATAATTTATTTATGTGGATTTCTATGAATTTTTCATTGCCTTTTCATCGGCTTCAACCTCGTCAAGATATTTTGTCAGCAACTCTTCGTTGAGTTTTGTCACTGCTACACGGCCTGAACGGGTGAATTGTTTAACACCATATTGCGACAATCTTTCGAACAATTCCTGGGTTTCCGCTTTATGCCCAGTTTTTTCGATTACCGTATATTCAGGCATCACCTCAAGAATACGTGCGTTATACTGGCGTATGGTCTGTTCGAGTGTATTGCTTTTTAAAAGCTCTTCGGTAGGTACCTTGTAAAGAGCTATTTCCTGGTGCACAATATCTTTATCCGGGTGATAAAAGGCTTTTAGTACTTCGACCTGTTTTTCGATTTGAGTAACTACTTTCTTGACTTTTTCCTCTTTTTCATCAACCACAATGGTGAATTTATGAATTCCATCAATAGCCGATTGCGAAACGGTAAGGGATTCGATATTAACTTGTCGCCGGGTAAATATAATGGTAATACGGTTAAGCAAACCAATATGGTTTTCTGAAAATGCCGTAATAGTATATGATTCTTTCATTTTCTTTCGTTTTAATTTTTTATTTCAGAGGTTCCAGTATTATATCGGAAACAGATGCTCCGGTTGGTACCATAGGAAAAACATTATGCTCTTTTTCGATAGATACATCAAGCAGGAAGGCTTCTTTGCTATTCAGCATTTCATTGAGCGCAGCATCGAGTTGAGTTCGCTCCAGCACTATTTTCCCCTTAATTCCAAATCCTTCGGCAATTTTAACGAAGTTGGGATTTTTAAGATAGGTTTCGGAATAGCGTTTATCGAAAAATAACTGTTGCCATTGACGAACCATCCCCAGGTAGTTATTATTCATCAATACAATTTTTACTGCGGCATTGGTTTGATTAATGGTCCCTAATTCCTGAATAGTCATCTGAATGCCGCCATCGCCTACAAAAAGGATGACCTCCCTGTCGGGAGCCCCGATCTTTGCCCCATGAGCTGCCGGTAAACCAAATCCCATTGTACCAAGTCCGCCGCTTGTCACAAAGCTGCGGGTTTTATTCATCCTGGCATAGCGTGAAGCAAACATCTGATGTTGTCCAACATCGGTAATAATAATGGCTTCTCCTTTCGTCTTTTCGTTAATCCGATTGATCACCTCACTCATTGTTATACCATCTTTCTTCGGGTAAAAGTCGTTTTTTATGACTTTTTCATATTCGATCTTATCCAGCTTTTTGAATTCTTCAATCCAGGCAGTATGATCCCTGCTTTTTATTTCCTCAGTAAGTATGGGCAAAGTATCCTTGACATCCCCAAGAACTGCAATATCAGCTTTCACATTTTTATCGATTTCGGATTGATCGATCTCGAGATGAATGATTTTAGCCTGTGTGGCAAATTCTGACAATTTGCCTGTTACACGGTCGTCGAAGCGCATACCGACAGCAATTAAAACATCGCATTTATTGATCATTATATTTGTAGCATAGTTGCCATGCATACCCAGCATCCCCATATTCTGAGGATGACCGGTTTTCAATGCCGCTACTCCCAGTATGGTCCAGGCAGCCGGAATTCCTGATTTTTCAATAAATTTTTTAAATTCCTGCTCAGCATTGCCAAGAATAACACCCTGTCCAAACAATACGTAGGGCCTTTTGGCTGAATTGATCAACGCTGCAGCTTCACTGATTTTGGAATGTTCGAATTTTGGTTTTGGAATATAACTTCTGAGAGAGGTACATTTTTTATATTCAAAATCGAGTTCACCAAATTGGGCATCCTTTGTAATATCTAATAATACAGGTCCCGGCCGGCCTGTACGGGCAATAAAAAATGCCTGTGCAATAGCCCAGGGAATTTCCTCTGCTTTGGTTACCAGATAATTCCATTTTGTTACCGGCATGGAAATGCCCAGGACATCAGTTTCCTGGAAAGCGTCAGTTCCCAGGAGGGGTGAAATTACCTGCCCGGTAATACAAACAAGGGGCGTTGAATCAATAAATGCATCGGCTATTCCGGTAATGAGATTTGTGGCTCCCGGCCCGGAAGTAGCCATACAAACACCCACTCTGCCCGATACTCTGGCAAATCCCTCTGCAGCATGAACAGCTCCCTGTTCGTGGCGTGTCAGAATATGTTTTAGTTTATCACTGTAATCCATCAGGGAGTCGTAAATGGGCATAATTGCACCACCAGGATATCCGAAGATATAATCAACTCCTTCTTCAATTAATGAGCGCATTACTGCATGCGATCCGGTTAATTTTTCTGTCATCTTGAAGTATGATTGAAATTAAAATTATATTTCTCGTATAGCTCCGGTATCAGCTGATGTCACCATTTTTGCATATACCCTAAGAGCTTTTGAAATATCGCGTTTTCGGTGTTTTGGAGTAAAAGCCTCAGCACCGCGAAGTTCTTGTTCTTTATATCGTTGTTTTAATTCATTATCGTTTAGAAGCACATTAAGTTTGCGTTCGGGAATATTTATCTCTATTATATCACCATTTTTTATCAGTGCAATATTTCCGCCCGCAGCGGCTTCAGGCGAAACATGGCCTATTGAGAGGCCGGATGTACCACCCGAAAACCGTCCGTCTGTTACCAGCGCACATGTTTTTCCTAATCCTTTCGACTTGATATAGCTAGTAGGATAGAGCATCTCCTGCATACCCGGACCTCCCTTGGGCCCTTCGTAGCGAATAATGACTACATCGCCCTCTTTTACCTTATCATCCAGGATGCCCTCGATAGCCTCTTCCTGTGATTCGAATACAACAGCAGGACCTTTAAATAGGAATATCGATTCATCGACACCAGCTGTTTTTACTACACTACCTTTCCCTGCTATATTTCCAAAAAGAACACCTAGCCCGCCATCCTTGCTATAGCAATTGGCAACACTACGAATGCATCCCTTTTCACGGTCGGAGTCAAGATTTTTAAAAACAACACCCTGACTACCCATTTTTAAATTTTTAATACCTGCAGGAGCACTGCTGAATACTTCAATGGCTTCTTCTCCGGGATTTTTTCCTGTGATATCATATTTTTTCATGGCTTCTCTGAGGGTAAGCGAATCAACCCGTTTTACCGAATCATCGATCAATCCTCCCTTGTTAAGTTCGTTAAGAATGCCTAAAATACCGCCTGCACGGTTAACATCCTCAACATGATACTGTGAGCTGGGTGAAACCTTGCATAGAACCGGGATCTTTCGCGATAGTTCATCAATATCTTTCATTTTGAAATTTACTCCTGCTTCGTTGGCTATGGCCAGAATATGCAGCACTGTATTGGTCGATCCGCCCATGGCAATATCGAGAGCCATGGCATTCATAAATGCTTTTCGGTTCGCTATGGAACGTGGTAATACGGAATTGTCACCTTCGAAATAATATTTTTTTGTAAGAGCTACTATCTGCTTTGCTGCTTTTTCAAAAAGCTTAAACCGGTTTTTATGAGTAGCTACAATAGTCCCATTTCCAGGCAGTGCCAGGCCAATGGCTTCGTTCAGACAATTCATGGAGTTGGCAGTAAACATTCCGGAGCAGGAACCGCAGGTAGGGCATGCTTCCTGTTCTATGGTATAAAGATCATCATCGGATACATTATCATCTACAGCAAGAGCCATAGCATCAACCAGGTCGTATTTCCTGTTATGTGCTCTTCCGGCTTCCATAGGACCTCCGGAAACGAATATAGCAGGTATGTTCAACCGCATAGCGGCCATGAGCATTCCCGGTGTAATTTTATCACAATTGCTGATGCAAAACATTGCATCGACTTTGTGTGCATTGCACATGTATTCAACGCTATCGGCAATCAGATCGCGGGAAGGCAGTGAGTATAACATACCATCATGTCCCATAGCAATTCCATCGTCGATGGCAATGGTGTTGAATTCAGCAGCATAGCAGCCGTCAGCATCAATAAGTTTTTTTACATACTGGCCTATTTCATGCAGATGTGTATGGCCGGGGACAAATTGTGTGAAAGAGTTTACTATTGCTATAATGGGTTTGCCAAATTGTTCTTCTTTCATTCCTGTAGCCCGCCATAAACTTCTGGCACCTGCCATTCGCCGGCCTTCAGTGGTTATTGAACTTCTTAGTTTATGTTGCATATTCACCAGGTTTAATGTTGCTAAAAAGGCAATTAAAAAAGCCATTCTTTTTAGTAAGAATGGCTTGTAATATCGTGCAATCATAGACGTACCACCCTTACATTAGCGTAGAGACCACGCTAATAAGAAGGACGACGACTATGATCAAAATAGAATTCATCAACTCTTAGATTGAATGGCAAATATAGATATTTATTTTTAAAAATGCTTTTTGTCATATTTTTTTTAGGATTGCACTCATAACTAAAGAGTGGTTCAGATCCGATTTCATTTTATTTCCGGAGATTTCATATATCCGTACATAAATTCGATTTTAGGCAATGCAAAACGGATCCGCGTAGTTTCATTCACTTCATCCATGAAATTCGATTCGGGAATATTAAAACCGACTTTTTTCAGTCGATCGGGATAATCGAGTCCGTAGAGTCGTTTATGATCGTATTGCAGAAAATGTTTAGTTCTTTCTCCGGGAGAAGTTATCGAAGGGTCTTCATAAGTGTCCTTGCGGTTGAAATCGAGCGGCACCAACAATATGGCGAATGCATCCGGTTTCATTACCCGCAGAATTTCTGACATGGCCCTTGTATCATCGTCGACATGCTCCAATACATGATTGCATATTACAGCATCGAACTCGTTCTCTTTAAAGGGCAGGTCCTGAACATCACACTTATAATCGGCCAGTGGCGATTCCAGATCGGCTGTTACATAATCGATGTTGGGCAGTTTTTTAAAACGTTCTTCAAAGCATTGTTCCGGCGCTATATGCAATATGCGCATGTTTTTTTCAAAGAAAGAGGTTTTCTCTTTCAGGTATAGCCAAACCAGTCGATGTCGTTCAAGGGAAAGGCACTTAGGGCAAAGAACATTCTTTCTAACTTTATGATAACCATAGTTCATAAATTTGCGATAACGGCTGCCACAAACGGGACATTCCACATTATTTCCCTTGTTAATCAACTGCGATATTCTTCGGAAAAGATAACTCCCCCGTATCAGGTACTTTCTGGGGATTGTATTTAATACAAATCTTATTAGTCGGTCCATTGCAAAAAAAATACGGGAAAGCAGACCGCGAAAATAGGAAAAAAAATCAAGGGAATCGAAATTAATGGAGTCTAGCAATAATTAACCTGTTTTCGAAAAAATATATTTTACAGATTACAACGCAGGGTTCTAACTTCACTTTTAAAATTGCCAAAGAATAATTCTCATGTTTATTGTTAATGCGCTCCGACAGGAAGAATAGATTTTTTATTCTTCCTGTTTTTTTACAATATTCAGGTGGAGCAACTGTAAAGCCATCATACAATTTGTTATCAGACCCCTATCGGCTTCGTCCAACTTAATTTTATGTCCAATTTCCATCGGTGCATTAATAATACTTGACCCGAATACTTAAATTTTTACCTTTGAATGAGATACTTATGTGGAAACTGAACATAAAATCCTATTAAGTTGTGTAGCATATTGAACGACCCCAGATACTAAATTGAAACATAATAGAAAACATTAATATGATTAAAGGATTTAAGATTACATTGATTTCAGTATTATTCTCAAATTGTCTTTTCAGCCAAGTGGATAGTATAAAATCACAAATAATGGAATATGAGGACTCAAAATCAACATTAATTTCGAAAGGTCGAAACCTATTATTAGATAAGTTTATTGAAGGTGATTTAAAGAAAGTCAGAGATATTAAAGACTATCTCATGAAAATTGAGGATAACGATTATTTTGCTTTTTATCCAGCTGAGTATTGGTTTGTTCTATATTGGACTAATGATTACACAGAATTAGCAAAAGATATTCAAAACTTTGATTCTGCAAGAGTTGCTAGCTATAATACAAGAATTTACCCATTAAATGACATGCTTTATGAAAAGCTAAAAGAAAAATCATTTGAGAATGAATCACAAATTAAAAAGCAAATACAAGATTCCGAATTAGATTCAGAAACTAAACAAATATTGATTTTAAACCTTGACTGGCTTTTGCTTGAAAACAGAAAAGACATATATGCGCAAGACTCCTTAAACGAGCAGGCAGATAAATTCCTTGAAACATATGCCTCAAGTGAATTTGAGGAATTTACTAAAAAGTATATAAGATATAAACAAGTTCCAAAAGATTGGGGAATGACATTTGAGTTTTTTAGTGGTTATAGTGTGTACACTGGTAATTTAAGTGAAAATTATACTAATAATGTACCTGTAGGTGTAGCATTTGATATTTGCTATAAAAATTTTGAATTATACCTAAGGGACTATATCGGTTTTAATAAAACAAAAAAAGATTTTGACTATTCTTTGGGTACTTGGCAAAAAGGTTCTGGGACAATGGTTTTTCTACCCGAGGCTTCATTGGGTTATGTTGCTTATAATGACAATAGATTTAAAATATCTCCGTTTGCTGGAATTGGCTCAATGGATATTAGTCCACCAACCAATGATACTGAAGAAACACCTGAATTAAAAGAAGTTTCCCTAGAGTTTACAACAACTTATATTGTTGGAATTAATTTCGATATAAAATTTGGGCCTAAACATATACCTCATTATAGTCCTAAAACAAGTTATGGATTCATGAGAATTAGATACGGTTATAGTATCCCAAGATTTGAGAAAAAATATGATGGTATGACAGGAAACATGCATTATATTACTATTGGATTTGGTGGTATGGAGAGAGGATTAAAAAGAGAGTATTAAAAAACGCCACACAACAGCAAATATAAGTAAGCTGGGAGTAGTGTATATTCCTGAAATAGCTTGACACAAAATCGAGCTAAGATGAAGAATGAAAAAAGTACGAATCAGGAAAACCTTGAAAAAATCAGGGAAGTTTACCCAATTAGTTTTAAACGGTGGCTGGCAAGAGAAATGGAATTCGCAAAGAAGGGAGCTTATCTGAACCAATAGGGAGCTAAGTTGAACAACAAGGGACATCATTTGAACAAATAGGAAGCTCATCTGAACCGGTAGGGAGCAGACATGAACAACAAGGGACTTCATTCGTACAGAAGAGAGCTCGTCTGAACCAATAGGGAGCTAAGTTGAACAACAAGGGACATCATTTGAACAAACAGGGAGCTCATCTGAACCGATGGGGAGCCAACATGAACAACAAGGGACTGACCTTTCCTAAAATAGCTTGACAGATTATTACTTAATTTAGATAGTTATAAAA
>CAZQCO010000090.1:0-13734 GCA_964592225.1 uncultured Bacteroidales bacterium | reverse complement strand
TTGGCAAGAATGTTAACTTTGCTGCATCGAATCAAGTAACCAAATGAATAGTAACACAAGTGTGGCGATATTGGGAGGTGGTAGTTGGGCAACAGCCCTGGCTAAATTATTGCTTAATAATGTACCTCACCTGAACTGGTTTATGCGTCACGAGGAGGATATTAAGTTCATTAGTAAATACAAACATAATCCCAGGTACCTAACTTCTATTCTATTCGATACTGCCAAGATTACATTTTATACCAATATCCAAAAAATTATTGAAGATTCCGATCTGCTCATAATCGCAATTCCTGCTCCATTTTTAGAAGAATCTTTAAGTTATTATAAGGATACTTACCAGGATAAATTTATTGTCTCTGCCGTAAAAGGTATTATCCCTGATCATAACCTGACCGTTGCTGAATATTTTAATCAGGTTCATAAAGTACCCTTCAGTTCAGTAGGTATTATCTCAGGACCTTGTCATGCTGAGGAAATAGCTCTGGAAAGACTATCTTATCTGACTATTTCATCAAAAAATAAAAAAGACGCAAAGTACATCGCTGAAATATTAAGTTGTTACTATGTAAGAACTAAAATCTCATCCGATATTTATGGAACCGAATATGCTGCTGTATTAAAAAACATTGTTGCAATTGGTGTGGGAATCTGTCATGGACTGGGTTATGGCGATAATTTTCAGGCAGTACTTGTTTCAAATGCGCATCAGGAAATTAAACGATTTCTCGATAAAACATATAAAAGTAAAAGAAGAATCAACAGTTCACCTTACCTGGGCGATTTACTGGTTACAGCATACTCTCAATTCAGCCGGAATCGAACCCTGGGAACTATGATTGGTAAAGGTTACTCGGTTCAATCGGCTCAAATGGAAATGAATATGGTTGCTGAAGGGTCATACGCTGTGAGTTGTATTAAGCAAATCAATGAAAAAAATAAAGTTAACATGCCCATAGTTAATGCGGTATATAATATTTTACATGAGAAAATATCACCCGCAATTGAAATAAAATTACTTGAACAAAATTTAAAATAGAACAACACAAACTGATTTAAAGTATGAACGAACTTAGGGTTGATATTAGCAAAATTTACAACTATATCGAGAAGGAGAAAATATACGGCCTGAAAGCTAAAGCTGAAGCTGCCAATGATGCACTGCATAAGAAAACGGGCAAAGGAAATGAATTTCTTGGATGGGTAGATCTTCCATCTTCGATATCGGAAGCTGAACTTAATCAGATTGAAGAGACTGCCAGAAAAATACAAAAAGAGGTCGATATAATTGTAGTGATTGGTATAGGAGGTTCATATCTGGGTACAAGAGCTGTGGTTGAAGCAACTTCCGATACTTTTATTCATCTGAAAGAGAATACGGATTTGCCCTATGTGATTTTTGCAGGCCAGAATATCGGCGAAGATTATCTGAGCGAATTAATTGAACTGCTCAATCAAAAACGATATGCTATAGTTGTAATATCTAAATCGGGGACTACAACCGAGCCGGCAATTGCATTTCGAATTTTAAAAACTCATCTCGAAAAAAAGGTTGGCGAAGACAAAGCAAAAGAATTAATTGTAGCAGTTACAGATAAATCGAAAGGGGCTTTACGGAAACTTGCCGGTCAAAAAGGATATAAAACCTATGTTATTCCCGATGATGTCGGGGGCCGTTTTTCTGTTTTAACTCCTGTAGGGCTTGTTCCACTAGCTATTGGAGGGGTCGATATCAGGGCTCTCGTAAATGGAGCCATTCAAATGGAACAGCGTTGTTCAACTCAGTCCGTGTTTGAAAATAATCCTGCCGCACTATATGCCGCAACACGCTATTCACTCTATCAGAAAGGAAAAAAAATTGAGATCCTTGCCAATTTCAACAACAAGCTACATTACCTTGCCGAATGGTGGAAACAACTTTATGGCGAAAGCGAAGGAAAAGAAGGTTTGGGAATTTTTCCTGCAAGTGTCGATCTCACAGCCGATCTTCATTCCATGGGTCAGTACATTCAGGAAGGCGAACGTATACTTTTCGAAACAGTTGTTTCAGTAGCCAGACCTGGTTATAAGCTTTTAATACCAACCGACAAAGAAGACCTTGACGGATTAAATTTTCTTGCCGGTAAAAATATTGATGCAGTAAACAAAATGGCCGAACTGGGTACTATTCTCGCACATATCGATGGTGGTGTACCAAATATTCATATTGAAATACCCGAAATCAATGAGTTTTACCTTGGGCAACTTCTCTACTTTTTTGAAAAAGCATGCGGCATCAGCGGGTATTTGCTTGGAGTCAATCCCTTCAATCAGCCTGGAGTTGAAGCTTATAAGAAGAATATGTTTGCCCTTCTTGAAAAACCGGGTTTTGAAGAGGAAACAAAAAATATTAAGAATAGATTGAAATAATATAACGGCAGCCTGTATCTTTATATAGTTAAGATAAAGGCAGGCTTTAAAATGAATTATCTCGCTCACATATTTCTTTCAGGTAATGATGATGATGTTATTATTGGAAATTTCATAGGTGATTATGTTAAGGGAAGGGACTATAATTTATATCCTCATTCAATTAAAAGGGGTATTTTACTCCACCGGCGAATTGATTCATACACCGATAAACACAAAATAGTCCATCAGAGTAAAAGTTATTTTGTCCCTAAATATCATAAATATGCCGGGATCATAATTGATATACTTTACGATCATTTTTTAGTAGTAAACTGGGATCGCTATTCGCCCCAAACGCTCGATGAACTCAAAGACAACCTCTTTGATCGCCTGAAATATAACTACAACATACTACCGGAACGAGTTCAGTTTATTATGCCTTCCTTTATAAAAAACGACTGGATTGAGATCTACCGCTCGACTGAAGGAATTATTAATGTGTTAATTAATATGTCGATGCGAACCACACTTCCCGACTATACTGAGTTTGCCCGTGAAGTATTACGTAAGTATTATGTTCAGCTTCAAAGCGAATTTCTTACCTACTTCCCCGATATTATCCGATACGTAGTATTGAATCAGAAAATAAGTATTCCTCTCAAAGACAACTCCATTTTAAATGAGTAATACTATCGAAAATTAATTATTTAGGATCCTTTCTCAACATTAAAACTCGGTTATTTTAGTAGTACCCTATTTATTTAATGAAGCTGGAAAGGTCAAAGGTCATTAAATAATCATTTTCATTTTCATGATGTATAATAAATCCTTCGCGTCGGTATAAATTGATACAAGGATTTTCCTTGCTTACGCTTAACGATACTTTTTTAAAGCCAGCAGCAAAATATTCTTTAAGAATTATCCTGATAAGACTTGTCCCGATGCCTTTATTTTTATGACCTGGTATCACTGCAATTGAAATTTCCGGAATACTTTCGCTTAAAAAACCATACCCCTTTCTATTAGTGGTAAATAATCGCCCCCAGGTACAAGCTAAAAGTTCCCCGCTGAGAGCATGTTCTGCAACAAAGGCAATATCTCCTCTGCGTCCCCAGTTTTGGTAATAGATAATTAAATCGGGATTTAAAAGTATGTCTTTTGATAGCTTTTTTTTCAAAGGCAGCGGAAGATAGATGGCCTCAAACAGCATTTCTTTCAGGAATTCTTCTTCATCCTGTCGAAGAGGTCTTAGTTTAAAATAATTGGCATGTGGGACTTTGCTATTCATGATAAGAAAAAAATAACAATGAAAATTATAAGAAATTAGAGAAGATAGGTTTTCCGACTGGCATCGAGCCGGATAAATATAAACAACATGATGGTGAATGCTAGCAACGATGAGCCACCATAACTTAAAAAAGGCAATGGAATACCAATAACCGGAAATAATCCAATTGTCATCCCAACATTCACTGCAAAATGAAATAAGAGGATAGATACTACGCCATAACCATAAATCCGGCTAAATTTCGAGCGCTGTCTTTCTGCAAGTAATATAAGCCGAATAAGTAATGCTATATAAACAAGTATGAATCCTGCTGATCCGAGAAAACCCCATTCCTCTCCAACCGTACAAAAAATAAAATCAGTGCTTTGTTCAGGTACAAACCGGAATTTAGTTTGTGTTCCTTGCATAAATCCCTTTCCAGCGAATCCCCCCGAGCCGATTGCAATTTTCGATTGCCTGACGTTATATTCATATCCATATGGATCCGATTCCAGTCCCAGAATAACATTAATCCGGTTTCGCTGATGTTCCTTCATAATATTATTAAAAACATAATCGACAGAATAAGTAAACCCTATAGCAGCTATTAAAATAAATACTATCAGGAATAATTCTCTTGCTTTCGTGATAAATGCATAAATAAGCGAGGCAATACAAGATATACCTGTAATAATAAGAAGTATTAAATATTTATCATGCGGAAATAGATCAAGTGCCACTAACACAGAAAAAATAGCTGTTAATATACCAGCAAATAAAATAATTGTAAGCAATATGATTAGCCTTTTCTTCAGAGCTGAATAGGCTATGGCTGCAGCACAAAGCAAAATCAGTATCAATGTGAACTGTGACAGAATTAAAGTCAGCAGAAAAATTATAGCCATAATAAAAATGAAAAGTAAAATACCCCCGTGCAATCCTTCCCGATATAAAACAATCAAAAAAGCACCATAGACTATTGTAGATCCGAAATCGGGTTGAAGCATAATAAGGCCGGCAGGAATAAAAACAAGAAGCAGAGCAATTAAAATGTTTTTTGCTCTGCTCATTTTAAAATTGTATCCCGATAAATATTTCGCTAAAACCAATATGGTTACTAACTTCGTAAATTCCGAAGGTTGTATGCTGACCGGTCCAAGAACAATCCACGATTTGGAACTGTGAATAGCAGTACCAATAATTAATACAGCCATAAGTAATAGTATTCCAAAACCGTATGCAGGATAAGCCACAAAAGAAAAAAAACGACTATCGATGACAAAAATTAAGAGTACGAAAAACCATGAGATTACAATCCAGACAAGCTGCATAGTATATCTGTGTTCAAGACTAAAGAATGCTGAATTATTGGGACCATAGTTAACAGCAAATATGTTAAGCCATCCGAATGTAATCAGAATTACATACAGAATAACAGAGAGCCAGTCGATATTTGATATAAGGCTAATTTGTCGTTTCACTTTTCGTTCAATAAATTACTATTAAGCATTCTTGTTTCAATCCATTTGCGGGAAGGGTCAATTGTACCGGTAAGATATTTTTCAATCATAAGGCTGGCAATCGGAGCAGCGTAAGAAGCACCCCATTCCCCATGCTCAACATACACGGAGATGGCTATCTGCGGATCGTCTTTTGGGGCAAAAGCCATAAAAACCGAGTGATCCTTACCGTGCGGATTCTCAGCAGTACCAGTCTTACCACATATAATTATATCCCTGTGTCTCACCCATGTTGCTGTGCCACCGGGCGAATTGACAGCCAGTTCCATTCCTTCAATAATCAGGTTAAAATACGTAGTATCAATTCCTGTCTGGTGAGAAATCATTAACTTCTGATTGAGAGTGTCAATACCTTCAATGGATTTCACAACATGAGGTGTATAAAAAAAGCCTTTATTAGCAATTGTTGCGGCATAGTTGGCAAGTTGTAAAGGAGTTGTGAGCACTTCGCCTTGTCCTATTGCCATAGATATAATTGTCAAAGCTTTCCAACGACCCGAACCGTAATATCTGTCGTAATAAGAAGGTTTTGGAATAAATCCCCCTTTTTCATACGGCAGATCGATACCCAATGGCTCACTAAATCCAAAATCGATTAAATGATCTCTCCATGATGTATAAGCTTCTTCAACCGAACCGAAGTCCTTATCTTCGATGGTAAGTTTAAACAAGTTGCAAAAATACGCATTGCAGGAATGCTGAATGGCATGCACCAGATCGAGAGGTGAGATATGATTATGACAAGCGATATTGACTCCCCTGGCATGGTAACCCATATCGCAATAATACGTAGTATTCTTGGTAACTGAATTCTCCTGAAGCGCAATCAATGCATTTACCGGTTTAAAAGTTGAACCAGGAGGATACAATGCCTGAATCGCATGATTAAAAAGTGGCACCAGGGTATCGTTTTTCAGTTCGTTATAATTTTCCTCCCGCTCCCGACCAACTAAAAGTGAGGGATTATAAAACGGAGCAGATACGAGTACCAGTACCTCACCTGTTTTAGGTTCAATGGCCACAATGCTGCCTGTAAAATTTTGCATCAGCAGTTCACCATATTCCTGCAGGTCGGCATCGAGTGTAATGGTTATATTTCTTCCTGATTCTGCATCAGTATCAAATTTCCCCTCTTTATAGGATCCCTGTTCGCGACCGTGAACATCGATAAGTTTATATTTTCTTCCTTTTTCACCCCGGAGGTATTTCTCATAGGTATATTCAATACCACTTACTCCGTAATAGTCGCCCAATTCATAGTAAGGTTGCTGTATAATAATACCTGAATCTACTTCTCCCACGTAACCCAAAAGATGGCCTGCAATCTCTCTTTCATATTTTCGTAAGGTACGGGTACTGAAATAAAAACCAGGGAACATGAATTGTTTTTCTTTAAGTATACCGAAGATCTCAGGTGACAATTGCTTAATTAACGGAATAAACCGCTCTGCCGGATTTCGTAATACCCTTTGAATAGCATCTCGCAGAGTTTGAATATCAATGTTAAGAATTCTGCACAACTCCGTCGAATCGAAAGCTTCCAGCTCGTAGGGTGCAATTTTCAGGTCGTAGGAAGGAAGGTTGTGTGCAATTAGTAAACCGTTCCGATCGTAAATCAATCCGCGAGCCGGATAGACAATCTCCATCCTGCGTGTATTACTTTCTGCCGATAACTTATACGATGAATTTATTACCTGAAGGGAAAATAACTTTATCGTGAATATTAATCCAAGCAACAAGATAATACCACCAATAATATACTTTCTGTTTGTATATTGCTCCATCAATCATTTTCTGAAAACAAAATACTGACTGATTATAATAAGTGCCGATGAAAAAAGCGTACTTAGAATCACCCGAAGTAAGGTAGTAAAAAAATCCTGGAATTTAAACATCTCAACATAGAAGAGAAAAAGATGGTGTGATAGTACCATAATCGAGGCATACTTAATAAACCAAGGTAACCCATAGTAAAATACTCGTGGGTAGGAGCCTGATTCATAGCCATCGCGAGGAGCAAAATAGGAAAGAATATAGGGTCTTAAAAAAGCCATAAAAACAGTAGCCGTTGTATGCATCCCCAGTGTTTCGGAAAAAACATCAACCAAAAAACCAAGAAGAAATGCCAGCATGAGAGTAATCCATGCAGGTGTTTCGAAAGGCAACAGGATAATAAAAAGAATATAAATGTAGGGATTGATATAACCACCTATCTCGATATTGTTAATTATCAAAACCTGCACTAATAAAAGTGCAAGAAAACGAATAATATTCCTGGGTAGCAATTCAATCATTATCTATCCTCGATTCAAGTTCAATTTGTTCATCCCGCATTAAGTTCTTTATAACAGTGACGTTTGACAGCCTTTTAAAATCAGTTGATAAATCAACAGTGATCCTGTAAAAGATACCCTCTTCAGGTTCAAATTTCTCAACAGTTCCAATAAGGATTCCTTTTGGAAATATTGAAGAATAGCCACTGGTAATAATGGTATCCCCTACTCTAACATCAACATGAAGGGGAATTTCATTTAAGATTACTTTTTTAAAGTGCCGTCCTGTCCACTCAATATATCCAAAGTATCCATTACGCTTAATCATTGCATTCGGATAAAATTCGCGATTTAAGAGGGATATGACCGATGAAAAGTTTTCTGTTGTTTCTTTGACCATCCCAACAAGTCCATTACTGCAAATTACAGCCATATTCGGTTCAATGCCATGCTTGTTTCCTTTATCCAGAATAATGAAATTGAATTGTTTATTAGTTGAATTATTGATCACTTTTGCACCCATAAAAACATACCGTTTATCGGAAGAAGTGTCAGAGAAACCTGTTGAGAAGGGATTGTAATACGATGCAGGCAGCTGATTATAAAGATATGTATTCTCTTCAGCCAATGATTTATTTTCTTCAGCCAGAGAAAAATAGGCAGAAAAATTTTCATAACGTTCCTCTATGTTCCCTATCAGAGCATGCTTGAGACGAAAAATCTGAGCTCTCTGGTAACTGCTGAAATTTGCCAGCAGCATAAAAGCTATCACTTCGAGAATGATGAATAAAATTACGTTGTGGTACCTGATTATTAATCGTAGCAGGTTCCTCATATAATATATTGATTATTTAGCGTAGTAAAAATGAAAACTTACCTATGTTTTTCAGTCCTATTCCAGTACCTCTGGCTATAGCATGAAGCGGATCTTCTGCAATATGGAAGGGAATATTGATTTTATCGGTTAATCTTTTATCGAGACCGCGAAGCAATGCTCCCCCTCCTGCCAGGTATATTCCTCTATTTACCACATCGGCATAAAGTTCGGGAGGTGTCTGTTCAAGAACAGAAATGATGGCTGATTCCACTTTTGACAGCGATTTATCAAGACAATGGGAAATTTCCTGATACGAAATGGGAATATCAATGGGCATAGCAGTCATCAGGTTCGGACCCCGAACATTATAATCGGGTGGCGGATTGTCCAGATCGGGAAGTGCCGAACCAACCTGGATCTTAATTTCTTCTGCTGTACGCTCACCAATTTTTACATTATGCTGATGTCTCATATAGGCCTGGATATCAGCAGTGAAACCGTCACCTGCAATCCGGATCGACTGATTACAAACAATACCTCCGAGAGCAATTACTGCAATTTCGGTTGTACCACCTCCAATATCAACCACCATGCTTCCTTCGGGTGCCTCAACATCGATTCCGATACCTATAGCTGCCGCCATGGGTTCATAAATCATATAAACATCCCTACCTCCCGCATGCTCCGAGGAATCGCGAACAGCACGCATCTCCACTTCAGTACTCCCTGAAGGTATACAAACAACCATACGTAATGTCGGAGTGAAAAATTTCTGCTTGGGATTTATCATTTTAATCATCCCGCGAATCATCAATTCAGCCGCATTAAAATCGGCAATTACTCCGTCTCGCAACGGACGAATAGTCTTAATATTTTCGTGCGTTTTTCCGTGCATTTGCCTTGCTTTTTCACCAATGGCAATAAGTTTACCTGTGGCCTGATCAATTGCCACAATCGAAGGTTCATCTACAACAATTTTGTCGTTGTGGATAATTATAGTATTCGCAGTTCCAAGGTCAATTGCAATTTCCTGCGTTAAAAAAGAAAACAATCCCATTTGCTAGTATTAAGTATATTAGAACACTTCAGGGTATAAAACTAAGAAGAAATTAATTAACTAGTTTGTCCTTCTCAACAAGAAATTAACATTTCTTGAGAAAATTTACTCTAACCCATATTGCAAAGTTCAAACAAATTGTAATTTCCTACTTAATAAACTTTTCTGAATGCTAAAGAAAATATCAATGTTTAAAATGTCGAACTCCTGTTAATACCATAGCCATGTTATGAGCATCGCAATAATCGATTGATTCTTTATCGCGAATTGAGCCTCCGGGTTGCACAACAGCTATAATACCTGCCTCGTGCGCTATTTCAACACAATCGGGGAAGGGAAAAAATGCATCGGACGACATTACTCCACCTTCCAGCTTAAAGCCGAAATTCTTTGCCTTATCAATAGCCTGCCGTAGCGCATCGACCCTTGATGTCTGTCCAACACCACTTGCCATAAGTTGTTTGTTTTTAGCCAGTACAATAGTATTCGATTTGGAATGCTTTACAAGCTTGTTTGCAAATTCCAGATCGGTCAATTCACTGTCAGTAGCTACTCTTTTAGTAACAGGTTTCATTACTTTTCTGCTTTCCATGGAAAGATCACGATCCTGCTCCAGAATGCCATTGAGCAAAGTACGAAATTGCCGGGTGGGTAGTTCACATTCTTTCCGGATAAGGATTATCCGATTTTTCCTGGACTTTAATATCTCCAGTGCTTCTTTGGCATAGGAGGGTGCAATAACTACTTCACAGAAAAGTTTGTCTATTTCATCGGCCGTAGGCTTATCGATGGGTTGATTTGTAATCAGTATTCCGCCAAAAGCTGATACGGGATCACCTGCCAGTGCATCGAGGTAGGCATCGACAAGCTTTGGACGTGAGGCTATTCCACAGGCATTATTATGTTTAAGTATTGCAAATGTGGTTTCTTCAAATTCATCGATCAGGTAAATAGCAGCTTCTATATCCAGTAAATTATTGTACGATATTTCCTTGCCGTGAAGCTGATCGAAAAGCTGATCGAAATTACCATAAAAAATTCCCTGCTGATGCGGATTCTCTCCATAGCGCAAGATTTTAGCCGGAGAAACACTTTGCTTAAAAGCTTTAAAATCTGAGTCTTTGTTAAAGTATTTGAAAATTGCCATATCGTAATGTGACGATATATGGAAAGCTCTCATGGCCAGCTCTTTTCTTTCCTCCAATGAAGTTTCACACCCGTTTTTCAGTATTTCAAGTAGCTGGGAATATTGTTCCTGCGAAGAAACAATAACGACATCTTTATAATTCTTCGCTGCTGCCCTTATCAATGAAATGCCACCTATATCAATCTTTTCAATAACGTCAGTTTCACTTGCTCCTGAGGCAACGGTCGACTCAAAAGGATATAGATCGACAACAACCAGATCGATTTCAGGAATTTCATATTGTTTCATCTGTTCAATATCTGAAGCCTCGTCCCTGCGCGCCAGAATACCACCAAATATCTTCGGATGCAATGTTTTTACCCTCCCTCCGAGAATCGAAGGATATGATGTCATTTCTTCGACAGCTGTTACGGCAATTCCAAGTTCTTCAATAAATGATTTTGTCCCTCCGGTTGATAAAATTCTAACACCTGATTCACTCAATTTTGTACATATTTCATCCATGCGATCTTTGTGATATACAGAAATAAGTGCGGTGTTGATTTTTTTCTTTGTGTTCATGGATAAATAATTTTTAAATTCAGATTTTGAAAGTGTCAGGTACGAATATATCAACTTTTTAAGTACCGGAATTTGTACAACTCCGATTTGTTAAAATCTACTAGCGATAGTTAATAACTTCCTGCTTTCAGGAAAAGAATCCGTAAAGTAATCTGCTTATACCAAAATAAATAAACAAGCCGAGAACATCGTTGGTTGTAGTAATAAATGGCCCGGTAGCCACCGCAGGATCAATTTTAAACCGATCGAGGATTAAGGGGATAAAGGTGCCGAATACAGAAGCAAACATGATTACACTGAATAATGATAAGCAAACTGTTAGAGTAAGCTCAATTGTGCTCGAAAATATCAGGTTATATAAAAGAATAAGTGAAGAAAAAGTAACGGAGATAATCAATGCTATCGACACTTCCTTAAGCAATTTCTTCCAGGTGGTATCGAAATTAATGGACTTATTGGCCAATCCCTGAACAACAATCGATGATGATTGCACTCCCACATTACCTCCCATAGCAGCAATCAGGGGAATAAACAGGGCTAGTTTCGGATCAATTTTGATTTCGGCCTCATAAATGCCTATTATCCGGGCACCTAAAATTCCTCCGATCAACCCGATGAATAACCAGGGGATACGAGCCCTGGTAAGGATGAACACAGTATCGGAGGGTTCGACATCTTCGGTGATACCGGAGATCATCTGGTAGTCCTTTTCTGCTTCTTCCCTTATTACATCCACCACATCGTCAATTGTAATTCTCCCCGTTAAACGTCCGATGGAATCGATAACCGGAAGAGCAACAATGTCGTATTTTTCCATAATGTTGGCTACTTCTTCCGAAGAAGTATCGGTTTTCACTGATATGATATCCGGCTTGAACAAGTTTTTAATTTTTGCGTTGGAACGGGCTATCATTATCCGCTTTAATGATACGGTACCTCGCAATATATCATTATCGTCCACTACATAAACGTAGTAGACATCGTCAACCTCTTCGGCCTGTTTTCTGATCTCCCTGATACAGGTCTCTACATCCCAGTTTTCGTTGACCTTTATAAGCTCTTTGGCCATCAGTCCGCCAGCACTGTCCTCGTCGTAACCCAGCAAATCAACAATTTCGCCGGCTTGTTCCAGGTCATCGATATGCTGAAGAATTTCTTCCTTTTTATCGTCCGAAAGTTCGCCAAGAATATCGGCAGCATCGTCGGAATCCATTTCATCGATAAATTGCCGGGCAATAACATCGCCGGGTAATACTGCCAGAAATTGCTCGCGGTCGTCTTCTTCGAGTTCTATCAGAACGTCGGATGCAACTTCAGCATCGAGAAGCAGATAAATAAACTTAGCTTCTTCAATAGTTAATCCTGCATAGAGTTCGGCAATATCAGCAGCATGCAGATCCTTTATCAGATTATGGACTTCGACCTCATTATTATTGCTTACGGCCTCCTTCAAGCTGTCGATAAAATCGCGGTTAAGTTCAAACTTTGCTGCCATGCAATCAGGTAATTTACGGGTTCAATGAATCGATATTCTGCGTTAGTTCAATAAACTGTTCAACCGTAAGCTGTTCCGGACGTTTTGATAATAATTCGCTTCCGATGGGTAAATTTAAGAAAATACTTTTAAGAGAGTTCCTGATCATTTTCCGGCGCTGATTGAAAGTCGCCTTAACAATTTTCCGGAACAGGTCAGGACTGCATTTGAGTTCTTTTCTGTTATTACGCATTAACCTTATTACAGCCGATTTTACCTTTGGCGGAGGTACAAAACATTTCTCATGTACGGTGAACAGATACTTAATATCATAATAAGCCTGCAACAAAACACTCAGTATTCCATAGGTTCTATTGCCCGGCTGCGCCGTAATTCTCTCGGCAACCTCTTTCTGGATCATACAAACCATTTGGGCTACCAGATCGTGGTGATTAAGTACCCGGAAAAATATGGGGCTGGAAATAAAATAGGGCAAATTTCCAATAAGGGCCAAAGGAGATTTGTGCTGTTCGAGCGGGTATTGAAGAAAATTACCAAAAACAAATTTAGAACTATGGTCAGGGAAATGAATATTCAGATAATCGAAAGATTCTTTATCCAGTTCAACAGCCGTAAAATCCGGAATATTTTTCTCTAAAATCAGCTGTGTCAGAATCCCGGTTCCGGGACCAATTTCAATCAGCGAACTGTAGTTACCCGGAATAATACTATCAACAATTTTGCGGGCAATATTCTTATCGATAAGAAAATGCTGGCCCAGTCCCTTTTTTGCACCAATTCCCTTCATATGTATTATCAATTAGGTACGGTAAAAGTAGAAAAGGGACAATAAATAGTGTGAGAAAAAAAGAAGTATAATCTATTCGAACTCGTCTGTATTTAAAAATTAATTATTCTTTGTTAATTATTAATGCTTGTATCGTGGGGGAAAAAAAAGCTGTACTTTCTTGCTTATTTGGCACGAAATTGTATTTTTGTTATAAGACCTATTTCAGTAGATTGAAGCTCCTCGCCGTAAGCGACAAGGAATCTTCGATCCTTTTTTATTATTTTTTGTGCTCGTTAACCCCTCAGCAAGCTACGGGGAACCGAGTTTACGAGCTCCTTCTCCAAAGTAAAATTACGAAGGAGAAGCTCGGCCCTCCCTGCCGAAACGGCAGTGTAGGCAGGGAAGCCAATGCGCTCGCAGGATTCAAACAGACGATT
>CAZQCO010000089.1:0-13747 GCA_964592225.1 uncultured Bacteroidales bacterium | reverse complement strand
AACATTGGATATATTTAATATTAGTCTAAGACCGTATTGATTGCGGGAGGACTACATCTGAAAACAGAATATTAAAACTGGCTATGATAAACAATTGTGTTTTTAAGTTGTTGAATAAGAATCATTTAATTGTTCTTCAGGGTATTTTAATATGATTTTATTTTTATAATTAATTATTTCCTATAAATTTGTACCGCCTCATCAATGAGTTCTTTGACTATGTCATTGATAATCAAAATTTTACTTATCTTATTAGCTTACCTGATCGGTTCTATCCCTTCATCAGTCTGGATTGGAAAATCCTTTTACGATATTGATGTTAGAGAGCATGGGAGTGGTAATGCAGGTTTTACAAATACTGTGCGGGTTTTAGGATGGAAAGCGGGTTTGCCTGTATTCCTGATCGATATACTTAAAGGGTACCTGGCCGTTTCCACAGTCAGGTTATTTAATCTGTATATCCCCGGAACTGAAGATTTCGTTAATTATCAGCTTATTCTTGGCGCATGTGCCGTAATGGGTCATATTTTCCCAATATATGTCGGATTCAAAGGAGGAAAGGGAGTAGCCACTCTGTTGGGTCTGCTCTTAGCGATACAACCACAACCTACCCTAATCTGCATCGGTATTTTTGCGATATTCTTTTTCACCACCCGATATGTATCGCTAAGCTCGATGATAGCGGGTATTTCTTTTCCAATTCTTATCATTTTTGTTTTTAAAACAACCATTTCCTCACTGGTTATCTTCTCTATGATTGTTTCAATTCTTCTGTTACTGACACATCAGAAAAATATTGAACGACTGCTTAATAGGGAAGAGTCGCGGGCCCGAATAGTCAGGCGACGCAATAAAGAATAAATTACTACAATTATTTCTGGGTCGGATAAAAATGCACATCCCGTTGCGGGAAGGGTATTCTTACTTTATTTTCGCGGAATCCGGCATCAATCATAAAACGAAGATCACTTTTTACATCTTCTACTCTGAAGGTTTCATTGGTATAAAAAAGTAGCTGGAAATTAAGCGAGGAATCGCTAAAATCATTGAAACGAACCAGTGGTGCGGGATTATTTACGATGGCTTTATGTTTTGAAGCACAATCGAGAAGAATTTTCTTAACCAGCAATACATCGGAACCATATGCCACGCCAACTTCAACAGAAAAACGTGTTTTCTTCTCAATGTGGCTCCAGTTGATCACAATATCATTGATCAACTTTGAGTTGGGAACTATCAGAATGATATTATCACGTGTTTCAAGCTTTGAGGTTCGCATGTTGATCTGTTTTACACGGCTAACTTCGCCGGCTTGAGTTTGAATAATATCGCCAACCCTAAGGCTTCCTTCAACAATCAGGGTGATACCTGAAATAAAATCCTGAAAAATTTGCTGCAAGCCCAGGCCTAGCCCGACCAGTAATGCAGCAGAACTGGCAAGAAAAAAAGTAATTTTAATACCTATTGTATCTAACGAAAGAATAATGGCTATTGTCCATAAAATATATTTGATAATAAGAAAGACTGCGTGGCTTGTGCCAATATCGATACGTTCGCGATTCTCCTGCCGCCGGAAAATTCTTCGGATGACGCGTAATACTACCCAGACCAAGATCAGAATCATAAATGTGAGAAGCAGATGATAGACTGAAAGTGAATATTTTTCAGTATGTATCAATTCGTATTCTAATAGTTTTTCAAGCTTCATAATTTCCCGGCTATCTATTCAAATTGTTTTTTAAGAATATTCAATAGTTCCTGTTCCCCAACTCCTGACACCAGTTCTCCATGATCTGCTATGGAAATTTCGCCTCTTTCTTCAGAAATTATAATTACAAAAGCATCCGTGTTTTCACTGATCCCCAAACCCGCTCTGTGTCGCATGCCGTAATAGGAAGGTAATTCAGTTTTATAGGTGAAAGGAAGAACACAACGGGCAGCCGTTATAAGATCGCTGTCAATGATTACCGCTCCATCGTGTAAGGGGCCGTTTTTAAGAAAAATAGATTCCAGTAAACGGCTTGAAGTTTTGGCATGCAATATATCTCCTGTTTCAGCATATAATTTTAGCGACGATTGGCGCTCAATGACAATAAGCGCTCCGGTATAGGTTTTCGCCATGTCGACACATGCTTTATGAATGGAGGCTATCTTGACTCTTTCCAGCAGGGTATCATCGCGACGTAAAATATTTTGAAGAGAAAACTTTCTGTCCGGGAAATATTTGGTTCCAACAAAAATCAGAAAACGGCGGATTTCCTGCTGGAATAAAATGATCAGTGCTATGGCTCCGCCACCGATGATTCCTCCCAGGATGGTGGAGAGAAGCTTCATTTTCAACATATTGACAATAACGTACAACAACCAAATACCAATAACAGCAATAAAAATGTTGAATGCTACGGTTCCTCTTATAAGAACATAAACCTGGTACATCAGGAATGCAACCAGTAGTATGTCGATTACATCAATTATGCGTATCTGTATGAATAATGTCGGCATCGGTAGTAGCAAATTTGAATTTAAAGATAATCATTCCCTGTGTTGAAAGGTATAATTTTCACCTTCTGAGAGTGTCTTTTGAAAAAGTTGAACAGTCTGTTTTGCCTCCATAACATCGTGTACACGAAGAATATCAGCTCCATGTTCAAGTGCCAGCATATGCAAAGCAGTAGTGCCATTAAGGGCTTCATCCGGAGAAATTTCAAGCAGGCGGTGAATCATCGATTTACGACTTACTCCAACCATTATGGGTAAATTAAACATACACAGGACCTCCAGATGACATAGAATCTGATAGTTCTGTTCGAGTGTTTTACCGAATCCGAATCCGGGATCAATTATTATATCGTGAATTCCTTTTTGGATCAGAAAATTAATTTGCCGGCTGAAGAATTCAATGATCTCCCTAAGAAGATCGGAATAATTTGTACTGGACTGCATGGTTTCAGGAGTGCCCTGCATGTGCATGATAATATAAGGGACCTGGAATTCGGCAATTACATCGAATATTTCCGGATCTGCCATTCCCCCCGAAATGTCGTTGATCATATTCACCTGAAAGTTCTCAATAACTTGTTGTACTATCTCAGCTCTCGAAGTATCCACAGAGATAATAATTTCCGGCCATTTTTCACGAATAGGGCCCAGTGCACTGGAAAGTCTTTTATATTCTTCTTCGATACTTATTTCTTTTGCCCCCGGACGCGAAGAACAGGCTCCCACATCAATGATATCGGCTCCCTCATGCAACATTTTTTCAACCTGTTTTACCAGTTTAGCTTCCTCAAGATATTTTCCGCCATCATAAAACGAATCGGGAGTTACGTTCAATATTCCTGCAATTTTCGGAATATTAAGATCCAAATAATTTCCTCCTGTGTTAAGTAATCGTTTTTTTTGAAAAAATGTATCTTTATCCATCAAAATCAGCCTGAGTTGCTCATCGTAAAAGTAATGATTACGAAGCAGACTAGCTATCATGATTGTTAACATTTTCATTTCATGGGATTTATTGTTATTGAAGGTCTCGACGGATCAGGAAAATCAACTCAAATAAAACTTATTGAGGAATATTTTCTTAAAGAAAACATTAAAACGAAGTTTGTACATTTTCCAAGAACCGATTCGGTTATCTGGGGCGAATTGATCAGCCGGTTTCTTCGTGGCGAATTAGGTGATATCGATACGGTAAATCCTTACCTGATAGCACTTATTTATGCCGGCGACCGGAAAGATTTTGCGCTGAATATACTTCAATGGATGGAGGAAGGTTATATGGTAATTGCCGATCGTTACCTGTATTCGAACATCGCCTTTCAATGTGCAAAGATTTCCGATAATACCGAGAAAGAGAAACTGGCCAAATGGATTAAATACCTGGAATATGAGTACTATCAGATTCCGGTTCCCGATTTGAATTTATTTATAAATGTCCCTTTTCATTTTACTCAAAAAAGTCTGGGAAAACGCCGTTCGGGAAGCGATCGCACTTACCTGAACGGAGGAGTCGATATTCATGAAGCGGATCTTTCTTTTCAGGAACAGGTGCGTGATATTTATCTTTGGCAGGTCAGAGATAATGAAGATTTTGAACTTATTGATTGTGGCGATACAAACGGGAACATGCTTTTACCTTTCAATATCTCAGAGTTGATTATTGAAAAAATTGAACAAAAATTTTTCAAACTATGATTATCAAATATGTAAGAAATATTGCCCGGTTCATTATTGGAGCTGTTTTTATTTTTTCCGGTTTTGTAAAAGCCATCGATCCCTGGGGTTCGGCATTCAAATTTTATGATTATTTCGAGGCCTTTGGCATGGATTTCTTAATGCCTTTGACCCTTGTATTTGCTATTATCCTCAGCACGTCTGAATTACTGATAGGCCTGAACCTGTTTTTTAAAATCAGGATGAAGGAGACTGCATGGGCGCTCTTTATTTTTATGGCTTTCTTTACCATTCTTACACTGATTTTAGCCATTACAAATCCGGTCACCGACTGTGGTTGTTTTGGCGATGCCCTGATTTTAACCAACTGGCAGACCTTCTTTAAAAATCTGATTTTTTTGGTCCCTACCCTTATTGTATTTCAGCAAAGAAAATTGTATGAAAAGGGTTTTGCTTCGATTATTGAATGGTCGGCGAGCGGAGTTTTTGCCATAATAGTTGTGCTTCTTTCGGTATATTGTTTACGGAATCTTCCGCTGATGGATTTTCGTCCTTATAAAATTGGAGCCAATATTCCTAAATTAATGGAAATACCTGAGGGCATGCCGACGGATGAATATGAAACGGTAATGATCTATGAGAAAAATGGAATTCAAAAAGAATTTACACTCAACTCTCCCGAAAAACCCTGGAGCGATACTACCTGGAAATGGATTGAAACCAGAAACCGTCTCATCAGCAAGGGTTATGTTCCTCCCATACACGATTTTTCCTTAGTCTCGCCTGATGGCGAAGATATTACCGGTGGTCTGCTTTCCGATTCCGGTTATTCCTTTCTTATAGTATCCAGCAATGTGAAAAAAATAAACCCGAAAGGGTTAAAAATAATAAATGAATTTGCTTCCCGGGCTCTAGAGGAAGGTTACAGAGTGTATGGTATGACCTCCTCAACTCAGCAGGTTATAGAAGAGGCAACCGGACAGGTTCAGTTAGCTTTCACATTTTATACCACCGATGAAATTACTCTGAAAACAATAATTCGCAGCAACCCGGGATTACTATTGATCAAGGAAGGAGTTGTACTCGGGAAATGGCATTTCAGAAATGTACCCTTATTGGAGAACCTAAAGACTTACGGGGCACTTTCCTATTCTCTGGTAAGTCTGCATAAGGAACGATCGGATGGGATTGCTTATATTGTAATACTCCTGATAGGATTCATGGCTTCACTCCTTTATCACTTTCGTTCCGGTAAATAAATAACTTCCGGATTTCTTGTTAAGTTATTAGGTTATTCCTGGATGATTTCTAATCTTTTTTCACAATAACTTAAGCTATTAAAATTGTTATTTATTGAAATAATTAAATAATATTAATATTATATTGAATATTATTTATTTAATTATTAATTTTATTCAAATATTTTAAATTTGTTTTATGAAAAACAAATTACCGGTTGGCTGTCCGAGTTGTCAGAATCAACTTATTGTTAAATCACTTATATGTGAAAAATGTGGAACTGAGGTTAACGGGTTATTTGAATTACCTGAACTTGCACGTCTTGATATAAATGAACAACTGTTTATTCTTGACTTTGTGAAGGCCAGTGGAAGTTTAAAAATAATGGCTCAGAAACTAAAACTGAGCTATCCAACGGTTCGCAATATGCTCGATGGGATTATTTATAAACTGAAAGAGAGTGATACAGCAAAGACAGAATGAAATTTTCAAATTCTTATGATGAAAAATCAAATTCTTTTTAATCCTTTCATATATATAGCCGGTTATGCAAGTCTCGGAATTGGTATCGGGATAATTTTATTCACTTCCTTCATTGCATGGATGACAGGCACACATCAGGTTGGATTGCTTCAATTCCGCCTGGCATCCGATACAAAATGGATTTATTTTTTGATTGATCATTCTCTTAACTGGATAATAATTTGTCTTTTTCTCTTTTTAAGTGGATTGTTTTTTTCTCCATCAAGAATTCGTTTTATCGATATTGCTGGTACTTCGGCCATGTCGAGAGTACCAATGCTAATATTACCATTAGTAAGGTTGATACCAGCTTTTAGAAGTTTCCAAGCGGGTTATACATTAAATTTACTTGTTCTTTTTATTGTTTACGGAGTAATAGTAATTTGGAGTATTACCTTACTATATAATGCCTTTAAAGTCAGTTGTAATATCACCGGACAAAAACGAGTATTTACCTTTATTGGAGCATTATTGTCAGCTGAAATAATTACACAGATCTTATTATATTTTATTTATAAACATTAAATTAAACTCTAGCATATTATGAAAACTAAATCGCTTCTTTTATTAGCATTACTGCTAATAAGTATACTATCCTGTTCTCAGGGTTTTATTAAATTACCTGAATCAAAGATCGATAGTGATAAATTGAATTTTGCACAAACATTTGCTGAAAATTATATGAATGCCTCAGTGAATGGCAATTATTATCAATTCAAGGATGAAGCTATCGAACAGTTAAAGAACTCATTAACTGAAGAAAACCAAAAAGCAGTGTACAATCAGTTAGTATCGCAATTTGGTGAATACCTATCAATGGAATATGCTGAAACCTGGGTTGATACAAACGATTCCGGCACAACGATCTTTCGTTTCAAGGCCAAATTCAGTAAAAGTACATCAGTGCTGGAAATCAGGGTAGTTATCAATAGTGATAATAAAATAGCTGGTTTCTGGATAAAACCCTGGTCCGATCTGCTTGGATAAATTTCAGTAGTTATATCGGAATTTCGAAGTGCAATGTAAGCACTATGAGCTATTATTCTTTAACAAGCCATTCTTTAGCTTCCTTCAAGGTCTTGAAAGGTTTCATCTGTTTTTTCCCAAGGAGTCGGTTAAATGCATTCAGCATGATCAATCTTGTTGGTCTGTTCATGCCTACAATGGCTCTTTTAATTACATAGTTCTGAGTCTGTTTTGCAAGTTGTCTGGCTTCTTTTAAAAAATTGGGAGTTTGGAAGGCTCCCTCGAAGTTGATAAGTACTAGAATTCCTTCCGGGAAGCCGGTAATAACCTCAGCAGCTTTTCTGAAAACACCAATCATTTCCTTTTCATCGGTACAATCCCGGTAATCGACAAGGATAATATCCTTACCCTTGTAAACAATTTTGCTTACATCAGGCATGATGTTGGTTTGGATTGATCAATGATTAAATTACGAAGAATTCTTGGGTTAAAAAACACTTAATTGATGTTACTTATTCTTATAAATGATTATTTGTTAATTTCGCGGGCATTGGCGTACTATTAATTTTAAACGAAAATACAAGATGAGAAAAAAAATTGTTGCCGGAAACTGGAAAATGAACACTACCCTCAAAGAAGGAATTGAGCTGGCTAAAAGCGTAAATGATAAAATAGAAATGACGGATGTAACAGTTATTCTGTGCACACCTTTCATTCATCTGACAGAGGTAAATAAAGTGATCAATAAACCGGCTTTATTTTTAGGCGCACAAAACTGTGCCGATAAAGAAAGCGGAGCCTATACAGGTGAGGTGTCTGCTGAAATGATCAAGTCGACAGGGGCTACTCATGTTATCCTCGGACATTCCGAACGCAGGGCCTATTATGGAGAAACCGACGAACTCCTGGCTGTTAAGGTGAAACTTGTTATGAAGAATGAATTAATCCCGATTTTTTGTATCGGTGAGGTGCTGGAGGAGAGAGAATCGGGCAAGCACTTCGATATTGTGAAAAGTCAGCTTGAAAAGGGACTCTTTGATCTTACGCCTGAAGATTTTAGTAAAATAGTAATTGCCTACGAACCTGTATGGGCCATTGGTACAGGTAAAACAGCTACTCCGGACCAGGCACAGGAAATACATAAAGTGATACGCGACAGTATAAAAACCAAATATGGTGATACAATCGCGGCTGACTGCTCTATTTTGTACGGTGGCAGCTGCAAGCCTTCGAATGCTGCCGAGCTGTTTGCAAATCACGATGTGGACGGGGGATTGATTGGTGGTGCAGCCTTAAACGCTGAAGATTTTATGGGCATAGTAAATGCCTAGTAAATACTGTTATTGTTTGTGCATAAAACGATCCCGGCATTGTTCCGTGATCGTTTTTTTTAGCTCAATTTTACGCATCTGTGGGTATGGCATATAAGGCAATTCATATTTATCTTGATCCCTTGACGCAGGAATTTTCTGAATTTCTGATAGCGTTGCTCGACCTGTACGAATATGAGGGGATCCATGAGAGGGAGAAAATCATCGATTCCTATATTACTTTTGAAAACTTCAATCTTGAATCGCTGAAGGAAATTCAGTCTTCTCTTCTCGCCATGGAATGTCGAATGAGCTGGGACGTTGAAGTTATAGCCGACCAAAATTGGAACAAGGTCTGGGAAAGTAATTTTGAACCGGTACTCATCGATACACGCTGTGCCATACGGGCTTCTTTTCATCCTGAATTTAGGGAGTTCACCTACACAATTACCATTGAACCCAAAATGGCTTTTGGAACCGGTCATCATCAAACAACCCGTTTGATGATAGAACAGATGCTGCAACTGGAATTCAGGAATATGAAAGTGCTCGATATGGGTTGCGGAACCGGCGTATTGGGAATTCTTGCCTCCCTGATGGGAGCCTCTGAAGTAGTTTCCATCGATTTCGATAACTGGGCCTACCAGAGTACAATGGAAAATGTCACCAAAAACCATATTAAAAATCTTACCGCCATTGAGGGTAATAAAAATTCTATCCCTTCCGCGACTTTCGATATAATTCTGGCAAATATCAACAGGAATACTTTGTTGGAGCAAATGAAGGAGTATGCGCAACATACTCATCAGAAAAGTCTTTTAATAGTGAGTGGAATTCTGGAAGAGGATCTTAACTCGATTGAGGCGGCGGCGGATAAAGCACAATTTCAATTGCTGAAATCTAATTCTTTGGATAATTGGATTATGATGATGTTTGAAAGGAAATAGTTATTTTTATAAAAGCGTGTTAAACAAAAACGGAAACTATAGCTCGTTTTTAATATAATAGCTTAAGCAGTATTTCATTTGAATAACTACTGTATAATGTTTAGAACAACTGGTAGAACATATCTCTTACTTATCCTTTTTATTACGCTGCCAGGCAATTTCGCAAAGGCACAGCGAAACGATATATTTAGCGGTGAGCCGACAAAATATATTGAAGAACTGTCGGTGTTTATGACCAATTTGCCTGAGCAATATGAAGATGTTCTGAAAAGCTTTATCGATGCCTGGGAGAAAGACAGTTTGTTCGATGATACGGAACGACAGAATATCATAAAGATCAGCCAGCTTTTGGTAGCGAGAAAAGCCCGTCCCTATCCTCATTTTTATAAATTATTAGTATGCATGCTGGCTTTCGAAGAGTATAACCGATCGCCTCAGAATTATACAAACTGGATCGATGGTTTTATCGATATGCTGGAAAAAAAGAAGACCAAGACTCTTGAATTTGATAATCTCCTGGAGGTAACCATTGTACTCCTTCGCGATAACTATTTATATCAGTCGAGTTCAACGATTTGGAAGGCAAGCAATCCCGACTACCGGATTGAAAACCGGAAGGAACTCACGGTTGTATTCGATAAAACAGACTTAATTTGCTATTCCAAACGCGACAGCATTCATCTGTTTCAAACCAGGGGAATTTTATATCCTGTTGAAAACACTTGGAAAGGAGAAACAGGTTTGGTTACCTGGGAGAGGGGAGGTTATAGCCGGAATGAAGTTTTTGCCCATCTGGAAGAATATCAGATCGATTTAACCAAATCGGATTATAAAGCCGAGGATGTAACTTTTACCAATAAATTCTATTTCGACGAACCACTAAAAGGGATCCTGGCAGATAAAGTCAAATACAATACAGATCCGGAGGATGCTACCTATCCGAAATTCGATTCGTACACCAAGAAATTTGTTATCCACAATTTGTACGAGAATATTGATTACGAAGGGGGACTATCCATGCAGGGGGCAAAGCTTGTGGGTACAGGTACACTGGAGAATAACGCGCGTCTGAAGATATACAGGAACGATACGCTGGTTCTGACCGCCTCATCGATTTACTTTGGATTCAGGGCCGACAGGATTTCGAGCCAGCAAACAGCCATAAATATTAAGTTGAGGCAGGATTCAATTTATCATCCCAATTTATCTTTTACCTACCGGGTAAAGAACCGGGAACTTACACTGCTTAAAACTGACAATTATTCATCACAGGGGCCCTACTTTAATTCGTACCATAAACTTGATATGAATTTCGATCAGCTTAGCTGGCGCATGGACCAGGATGTCATGCGTTTTACAGCACCCCGTGGAACTGCTATAGGGAACGCCTATTTTGAATCGGTAAATTATTTCAATTATGGCAAGTTTATGAACATGATGATGCTTGACACAGAACATCCGCTGTACGTTCTGAAAAAATTTGCATCCATCTATGGCAGTGATGAATTCCCTATCCAGGCTTACGCCGATTATCTTCGCATGCCCATGCATCAGGTGCAGCATCAGATGATGAGGATGGCCTTTGGTGGTTTTGTTTTTTATGATATGAATACCGAAACTGTTACTCTCAAACCGCGATTATATGACTATCTGGCGGCAAGCATAAATAAGATCGATTACGACGTTATTGGATTTGAATCGCATGTTCAGGCCCCATTGGAAAATGCCATATATAATATTCATACAAACGACCTTATCATTAACGGAATACCTGAAATTCAACTGAGCGACTCACAAAATGTCTGGATTTATCCGAAATACAGCAGAATAGTCCTGAAAAACAATCGGAATTTTCAGTTCGATGGCGTTGTTGAAGCGGGTCTGCTGACCTTTTTTGGCAACAATTTTTTCTTTAATTACGATTCTTTTAAAATAAACCTGCAGAATGTCGATTCGCTCAAGATTGATTATCTGAGCGATCGCACCGACGGTTATGGATTTCCGATCATTGAACATGTTAACAGCCAGCTTCAGTCTATTACCGGCGAAGTCCTGATCGATGACCCCGACAATAAATCGGGTCGGGAGAGTTTTCCGGAGTATCCGATTTTTAAAAGTAAGGAACATTCCTATGTTTTCTATGAGAGGCCGGATATTCAGGGGGGTGTCTATGAGTCGGACGATTTCTACTTTAGGGTTGAACCCTTTGGAATGGATAGTCTTGACAATTTCAACTACCGCGACCTGAATTTTAAGGGTGAGTTTGTTTCGGCTGGAATTTTTCCTTCCTTCGAAAAGGAACTGAGTTTGCAACCGGATAATTCGTTAGGATTTCGGAAAATGACACCTGACGAGGGTTATCCTGTTTATAACGGCAAAGGAACATACTATAACGAGATGTGGCTCTCCAATAAGGGTCTGAGAGGTGACGGAAAACTTGAATACCTCACTTCTACCACCTGGTCGGACGATTTTATTTTCTACCCCGATTCGATGAATACACTATCGGCCCGGTATGAAATTGCCAGGAAAACCACTGAAACACAATATCCGGGAGTAAAATCGGTAAATAATTATATTCACTGGATGCCCTATGCCGATGTAATGCATATACAGAAATCCGATACGGATTTCAATATGTTCAACGATTCTACCTTCCTGAG
Source organism: uncultured Bacteroidales bacterium (assembly GCA_964592225.1). Classification (GTDB taxonomy): domain Bacteria; phylum Bacteroidota; class Bacteroidia; order Bacteroidales; family UBA10428; genus UBA10428. Next base: position 1,927 of record CAZQCO010000089.1, on the reverse strand, counting down.
CGGTACGCTTAATCTGAGTCCTACGGGTCTTTCCGGTAGCGGCAGAATGAACCTGAGCAATGCTGACATGCGTTCTGATGAGTTTACTTACAGGGCTGATGATATTCAATCCGATACTGCCGACTTCTTCTTAAAATCGCTTCACGCCGAAGGATTCACTGTCCTTACAGAAAATGTGAGTGCCACTATTAACTACCAGCAACGCAAGGGGTGGATTAAATCGAACGAAGAATATACACTGGTCGAATTCCCCGATAATAAATACATAAGCTATCTCGATAACTTTATCTGGGATATGGATAAGAAGGAACTAACAATGGGATCAGCCACGGCTTCAACCGAGGTCGATTATACCGATGAAGACAGCGAACCCGAGGGCCCCCGGTATATTTCAGTACATCACGACCAGGATTCACTGAGTTTTGTAGCTCCGCTGGCCAGCTATAACTACGAAAAAAACGAGATCAATGCCATGGGAGTTAAGTTTATCCAAGTGGCCGATGCCCGCATTTACCCCTTTGAGGGAGAAGTTACCATTGAGCGCGATGCTAAGATGAGGACGCTGGAAAAGGCATGGATCAGGACGGATACGCTTACCAAATATCATACTATCCATTCAGCTACTTTGAACATTGCAGGGAAAAATTATTATTCCGGCTTTGGTAACTACGACTATATAGATGAAAACGATGAGGTTCATCTGATCCACTTCAAAGAGATCAAAGTCGATTCGGGGAAGCACACCGTGGCCAGTGGCGAAATATTTGAAGCGGCGAATTTCCTGCTCAGCCCGGCATTCCTGTTCCAGGGTAGGGCTTTTCTGCGGGCACCGGACTCATTGCTGACCTTCAAAGGCGGGGTGAAAATCGAGCACAATTGCGATCAGCTTTTACCTTCGTGGTTATATTTCCAGACCGCCATCGACCCTAATAACATTTATATTCCTCTGCCCGAACAACCCGTCGATATTAACCGTTCGAAGATCTATACCGGTATGTATATGTATTACGATTCGGTTCATATATATCCGGCCTTCCTGACCGGGCATAAAAGTTACAGCGACCGGACCCTTATCACATCAAACGGTTTCCTCTACTATGACAGGGTTTCTCAGATGTTCAAGATCGGATCGAAAGAGAAGATCAACGATTTTATGCTGTCCGAAAATTACCTCAACCTGCACCGCGAAGATTGCCGCTTATACGGAGAGGGGCATATCGATCTGGGTGAAAATCTGGGACAGGTGAAGCTGAATGCTTATGGAAATGTAAAGCATGAGCTCATCACCAACGCAACCACCCTGGATATTGTGCTTTCTGTCGATTTCTTCCTGGCGGAACCTATGGCCCAGCTGATGGCCTATGAAATTGACAGCGCACAGGGACTGGAACCGGTCGATCTGAACCGCATGGTGTGGAAGAAAACCCTAAATGCCCTGGTGGGCGCTGAGGAGGCAAAGAAACTGACCGAGGAACTTACCCTGTTCGGTACTATTAAGCAATTGCCTCCCGAGTTGAAACACCGGTTTGTTTTCAGCGATCTGAAGCTGAAATGGAACGATGCCACCAATTCCTATCAGTCGGTGGGTAAAATAGGCATTGCCAGTATCGACAATGTCCAGATCAATAAAATGGTGGATGGCTACCTGGAACTGCAGATCAAGCGCAGCGGCGATATTTTCGATTTCTACCTCGAGATCGACCGCCGTACCTTTTACTATTTCGGATATACCCGTGGCGTGATGCAAACACTCTCGGGCAACAAGGAATACGTGGAAACCATTATGAACATGAAACCCCGCGACCGGAAGATGAAGGTGCCGCGCGGCGAAACCTCCTATATCTATATGATCTCCACCGCCCGCAAAAAGGAGATCTTTTATCAGAAATACCGCGATGCTCTCGAAGGGCGCTATTCGGAGGAAGAG
>CAZQCO010000088.1:0-13896 GCA_964592225.1 uncultured Bacteroidales bacterium | reverse complement strand
TTGAAGGTGCAGGTATAATATTTACACTTGCATTCTTGTGCCTGATTGTAGCCTATTTACCTGCATTAACACTAACTGTGAGGAAAGAAAAAATTCTTGGTAAAAAACTTCCTCTTTTCTATTCAGGAGTAGTGGCTGTTTTTTTCACAATGATAACTTTCGTGTTTATTATGATGCACTGGCCATACAGGGTGTATCCTTTATTAGCTTCCTGGCTTACCATGATGATTTTTCTTATCCTGTATTTTTTTCACACATTAAAGACTCAGGAAAACAGGATTATTAATCTTTCTATATTACTCGTACTTTCTATTGTATTGCTTAGCAATGTATATACTTATTCAGTAAGCACAATGAATCCTATGACAGAGGTAAGCGTTCATGAATACAATTTAGATGAGTCAGATGAATATTATGCACATAAGAACCTAATACTTCTAAGCGCTCTGGATTCATTAAATGAAAACAGTTTGGTTTTTAATAAGAGTGTTGAATTCATTGATACTACTGAAAAAATACTTGAACAGGCACGAAATATTCGGAATGCATTCTTTTCTGACAGAGGACAAATTGTGAAGTTTAACAAGAAATTTTTTAAGAATTATTATTTAAGCAATGATATGGAAAAACAGATTAAAGATTTTGAGAAGGAAGTTCTTCAGTATAAAGAATATGTAGTTGTTATTGCAGAGAGTAAACGCTCCTCAGATTTGATACCTCTTATGAAAAAGAGTCTCGTTTTCGGGTGGAGGGATAGTAATAGCAATCCAATCGTAACTTATAATAATATTACACGACTAATCCGGGATATTCAAATGATCGAATCTGAATTATTAGAAAGTATAATTGCCAAACATATTCAATAATATAATTATCAGCATTGCCGGTTAAGAAAGCTCAAATACTATTATTTTTGAAGGATTATCACTATTTTGTATTGAAACCAGTTTTATGAGGTGAGGAGTATGTCACTTCATTATCCTTTATTCTGGTTATAATAATGGAAAGATTATGATGAAAAAATGCCTGTTGCTTTTCTTTATACTCATGACTGGCTATTCAGTTAATGGCCATCCATGGAAGCCAAAATACTATGTGGTTATTGATACTGATGGAGGATTTGATGATTTTCGCACAATCAATTTATTGCTGGCTTCACCTGAGGTCAGAGTGCTGGCTATTACTGCTTCAGATGGAGTGCTTGAAGCAGTAGAGGTGTATGCGAAGGTAAAGAGTTTGTTATATGAATTGCATCATGAAGGAATTCTTGTGGGGATTCATACAGATTCCTTAAGCAAGGCCACAAACTGTTTGCCGGCCCTAAATTTCCCCTGGGGGCCTCTTGTTCCGGGCGATAGCATTATTCCAACGGCAGCAAAAGTGGTTGATTTTATTATTAATAATACTAATGAGAAATTTAAGTTTGTTTGTCTGGGTAGTCTTAGTACAGTTACCGGCTGTCTGGAGAAAGTCGGACAGATGTCTTCAAGACTGGAACAGGTAATATGGACCAGTGACCGTGAATTGAATGAAGATAATTTCAACTTTCAGATCAGTCCATCGAGTTATACCTGGCTCACTGAAAAGTATTCGATACCCCTGCACAGAATTTGCGGTGATCCTCAAATGCCCGTATACACCCGTTTTTTTATTCAGGAAATGGACTCATCTAATAATCCTTATTACAGGAATATTACGGGAAGCCTTAAGGTAAAGACTACTACTTACGCCGGGCACTGGTACGATGAATCGACAGCTCTTTTTATCCATTTTCCTGCAATGTTTTCTGCCGATAGCAGTAGAGTGGATATTTTTCATCCATTGGACGACAGCAGTATTTCTGATCTGACAGCTGCTATGCTAAAGATACTTGATGGGAGTATAGCAAACCAGAACCAGGTATTTAGTCATTTTCCTGAAGATCCGGACTATTATCAGGATGATGTGAGGGCTATAATGAAAGAAACCATGAATAATTTCGGAAAGGATGAATGGATAGCTGGTGTACTGGGAAACGAATTACACAGACATCTGGGGATTTATGCTATAATAGGAGTTAAAATGGGAATCAGGGCCAGAGAATATTTCGGAGCCGGAGTTGACGAAATGAGAATTCTTTCCTATGCAGGGCAGGAACCACCTTTCAGTTGCATGAACGATGGTCTTCAGGTAAGCACGGGAGCAACATTGGGACATGGATTAATACAGATTCAACCGGGAAATGACCATATTCCAAAAGCGGAATTTGACTACCTGGGGCAGAAAATTATTATTGTGCTTAAAGATGAATACCGGAATAAAATAGAATCCGAGATTCGTGAGTTGAGTCAAATATACGGGTTAAACAACAATATTTATTGGGCAATGGTTAGAAATCTGGCGCTATATTACTGGGCAGAATGGGATCGTAACCTCATTTTCGATATACAAATCATTCCATCCGGTTAGTAAAAACGTTCAACTGGCTTATCTGCTAAACTGCTGGTTGACTTTTAAATTTTATCTTTTTTTTAAAGCTTTCTATTTAGTAATTTAGTATAAGTTATGTGACTTTCACAAGGTATTAATTGTAATTGATACACATGAGGGAAGTGCAATACATACTGGTTTTATTCCTGCTCGAGATACTTTTCTTTGTCACAGAATTAGTATGTTCATTTTTCAATAAGAAAAATTACAGACTTAAAAAGGTCTCAACCACAGAGGATCTTGATTTCATTAAACTCAATGAAGGCTATCGGACCAGTATTTCAATATTCCGGATATCGATATTTATTTCATATCTGATTGTAATCTTCATTTATCTTGATATCTCTAAAGGCACTTCCATTGAGAAGTACTTCATGATAGGCATCATAGGAATTTTAGTTTACATGGTTTCGCTTTATAACATCAAAACTTTTATTTTCTATACCGATTATTTTATTGTCACAGCTCCTTTTAATTTTTTTAAGAGAGACACACTTATCAATTATAATTCTATAAGCAATTTCAGACTTTACCGTGCGCTCTACAATTCATATTTTCTGAAGATAGAAATGAAATCAGGTCAAACACGAACCATTCAGTTCTCAGGCTCATTCAATCCCAGAAACGACCTGGTCGTTCGTATTATTATCAATACGGAAGCGGGGCTAAAAAAGAATTTCACTAATAATAAATCAGAGGATAATAAGGCAGATGAAATATAAATAAGGTTTTGATATTTTACATATATTTAAATCTCATTGGTTAGAAAAATTCTGGCCTAATATTCAAACATTTTAACTGACTTAAAAGCTATCCACCTTCTGAATGCACAATATCGACATACTCCCTGTCGACATCCAGTATATGGTTGGTGAGCCATTTCCGCAGAAACCCCAATATTCTAAAAGTAACGGGAAGTCCGTTCTCAAATTGCTCCTTAAACTGAGATACTTTTGATCTGAAATTTTCATGAAGTCTTTTATGCTCTTCAGAGAATGGGAATAGATGCTGAATGAAAAGCGTTTCTTCTGTTCGGAAGTGATAATCGGCATAATCTGCCATTTCATCCAGAATGGCACCCAGCTTTTCACAGGCTTCATTATTTATGAATGCTTTATTTAGTGTATTGATCAGTTCTACTATCTTCTTATGTTGTTCATCAATTTCATCGATGCCCAGATTAAAATCGGGACGCCAAGTCATAAAGAGTTCCTCCATTTTCAGCCTTTTACTATCGCGTTATGAATATAGTACAAATCCCATAAAATTTGTATCTGGAAGTATGTTTTTTTTGGAGACGGGGATATATCAAACTTAATTGTGTCCTGTTGGATTACCTGAACAAAAACTTATAAATAGTCTTATCCGATACTTTTATTTTACTTTGCAGACAATTTAATAATAAATAAAGAACTGTTTGCATGACAGGAGCGAGAGTTAAAACTCTGTATTTTATTCTTTATTTGGGATTTGCTACCTGGAGGGTATTTTACAACATTTATCTGGAGGAGAATAATTTCAGCGGCACTCAGATTGGAGTGATCAATGCGCTTATTCAGGCAACAATTTTTGTCATAGTTCCTATTTGGGGTTATATAGCCGATAAAAAGGGTATAAGGCCAACATTACGCATAGCGGTTTTCAGTACGGCTATTTTGCTGATGGGATTGGGTAATATTTTGGATTTCTGGTGGCTGATTGTCTACATTTTTATACTCACCCTGTTTCATCATCCGCTAGCTCCTTTGATCGATGCGTTGGCAGTACAGTTTTCGCAGACGAATAGCAGGTATTATTATGGGAACCTGCGTTTATGGGGCTCATTCGGATGGGCCGTGGCATCTGTTATTGGAGGCTTTTTATTTATGGTTGTAAGTTTAAAAATGGTATTTCCTATTACATCCCTACTATTTTTCGCGACCCTTCTATTTCTTCGAACACCTAAAAAAAGTTCTACCATTCTTTACAAGCCTCACTTTGAGAGAATAAAGTTTAAAGAAATACGAAGCAATACGGCTTTACTAATATTCCTTGTCATTATATTTTTCTACGGCATTGCCAGTTCGCCTGTTAATGCCTATATGAATTTATATTTCTCAGAACTCGGTGCCGATAATTCTGTTATTGGGATTGCCTATACGATTCAGTCCTTAAGTGAGCTGCCATTTTTTATTATTGGCAACCGGCTGTTGAAACGCTTCGGTTCACGTTTGGTTATCATCATCTCCATGTTCGTGATGGTAATTCGATTACTGGTTTATGCCCTTGTACCGTCTATTCCGGTTGCCATGGGCATATGTGCTTTGCAGGGGATCACCCTGTCATTTCTGTTGGTTGGAGTAGTCGATTATTTACACAACCAATTACCCAAAAGCCGTCACGCCACTGCTCAATCTTTGTTATGGGGACTCTATTTTGGCCTTGGACATACAGTCGGGAACCTGCTAATTGGGGTGATAAAAGATATGAAGGGCATGGTAGGGGTCATGTACATTTTTACCTTTCTGACGGGTATTATTTTTCTTTTTACAACTATTGATTTTACGTTACAATTCAGAAAAAGAAAAGAATAGTAAATACATGTAAATCAGTAAGGAGTCAAGATTTAAGTATCTTTGGGGTTGTATGGATTTTCGATTATCACATAGGCATTTCATATTACTATTAATAGCATTCAATTCGTTGGTCATTCTAGGGATGAATAGGCCAGGTGAATATAATTTCACCAGCATCGATATAAATCAGGGCTTATCGCATAACCAGATTCATTGTATTTTTAAGGATAGCCAGGGATTTCTTTGGATAGGTACTAATTCAGGTCTAAATCGCTTTGACGGCTACACTTTTAAAATATTCAGGCATATACCCTCCGATTCCACATCGCTTATTGATAACCGGATCCAGAGAATTTTTGAAGATCACACCGGGAAATTATGGATCACTCTGATGAATTCATTCGTTATTTATGACCCTGCTATAGAAAAATTTACTTATGATAATGAATTGCTACATAAAAATATCAAAATCCCGGTAGCTTCTGTTTCCAGGATACTTCAGGATAATAATAAAAATATATGGTTCATTTGTGATCAAAATGGGATTTTTATATACCTGTGGGAGAAAGATTCGATAGTGAACATTCAGCATAATTCTGAAGATACAACATCATTGCAGAATGGGCCAATTAGTTCGGTGGTGACCGATTCGGACGGTAACATATGGTTAATCGGATTCAATGGTATTCTTGAAAAACTCGATAAAAACACATTTAAAGTACTCTATAGAACTCGGTTTTTGCAGAGAAAATACACCGAACAAAGAAGTTTAAATTTATATATCGACCGGGATGATGATGTATGGATATATTCTGGGAGTAGTGACGAGGGTGTTTATTTGTTTGAATCAAACTCAGGTAACTACAAACATTTTCATCAAAATTCCGGATCATACAGCTTGAATAATGATATTGTCAGTTGCATTGTGCAGGACGATGCAGGTATTATTTGGGTGGGTACTGATCATGGGGGAATTAATCTTATCGATAAAAGGGATTTAAGTATCCGGATAATTCAAAACAATCCTGATGATTCACGTAGCCTGAGTCAGAACAGTATAACCACACTTTATAAAGATAATGAGGGCATTATCTGGGCAGGCACTTTTAAAAAAGGGGTATGTTATTATCATCCGAATTTGTACAAATTCAAACTTTTCCAGCATCAGCCAAATAATCCAAACAGTCTGCCATTTAACGATGTGAATTGCTTTCAGGAAGACGAAATTGGAAATCTCTGGATTGGAACAAATGGAGGTGGACTTGTTTATTTTGATCGTCAGAACAATACTTTCAGGTCGTTTAAACACGATATCTATAATCCTCAATCACTCAGCTACGATGTTATTGTCAGTATGTTCTATGATACTGACAGGATTTTGTGGGTAGGCACGTTCTACGGAGGCTTAAACCGATTCGACGGCAAGTCGTTCAGGCATTATCTGAATAATCCGGCCAATCCGAATTCATTATCGAATAACCGGGTTTGGGAAATTTTTGAGGATTCGGAGAAAAACTTATGGATTGGCACATTAGGAGGAGGTCTTGACTTATTCGATCGGAAAAATGAAACATTCAGGCACTATCGTTCCGAAGATTCAACCTCTATTTATTCTAACTTTATATTGCATATTACTGAGGATGAGCAGAGAAATATCTGGATCGGGACAGCTAACGGAGTTGACTGCTATTCCCCGTCTAATCAAACATTTACTCATTATTCAAATAATCCTGCTAATAAAAATAGTCTGAGTCATAATGTCGTGAGCTCCATAGTAGCCGATTCACGAAAGCTTATTTGGATGGCAACACAGGAAGGGCTAAATATATTTAGTCCTGAAACTCATATCTTTTATCATTATTATAAGAGTGATGGATTACCTGATAATAATATTCTTGCACTGATTGAAGATGATCAGGGCAATATCTGGGCCAGCACAAACAGTGGGATAACCAGTACTAGTATCATACAACAGGATGCAGAAAACGGAATTAAACTAAAATTCACCAATTATAGCGAATCCGATGGCCTCCAGGGAAAAGAATTCAACGAAGGTGTTGTTTTGAAAACCAGAAGGGGTGAGTTGATTTTCGGAGGTCCTGATGGGTTCAATATTATCGATCCTTTTTCCCTGACATTTAACACAAAACCTCCCGATGTAGTAATAACCAACTTCCAGATTTTCAATAAGAATATTGAGATTGGTCAGAAAATGAACGGTAGAATTATACTTGAAAAATCCATTACTCAGACACCGGAGATATGGCTAAGACATTTTGAAGATGTCATTTCAATTGAATTTACTGCACTCAACTATATTCATCCCGAAAAAAACTATTATGAATATATGTTGGAAGGTTTTAACAGGGAATGGATGCAGGCTTCGTCGAGCGAAAGGAAAGCAACTTATACTAATCTCGATCCCGGGGAATACACTTTCAGGGTAAGGGCATCCAATAACGATAACCTTTGGAATAATGAAGGGGCAAGTCTGAAAATATTAGTCCGACCACCATTCTGGAAGACAAAAGCCGCTATCTTCAGTTATTTCATTTTTCTTCTTTCAGCGATGTTTGTTTTACGTTATCTGATACTTTTAAGAGAGCGAACACGCGTACAAAATGAGCATGAAAAGCAGGAATCCAGGCGCAGACATGAATTAGATCTTTTAAAAATCAGATTTTTTACCAACGTAAGTCATGAATTCCGGACACCACTTTCTCTGATTATTTCACCGCTTGAAAAACTTCTGAAACAATCGAAGGATGATGGATTACAACCACAACTTAAACTTATGTATCGTAATTCAAGGCGACTACTTAATCTGGTGAATCAACTTCTTGATTTCAGACGAATGGAAGTTCAGAAAATCAATCTTAAACCAGCATACGGTGATATTGTATTTTTTATCGATGAGATTTACCAGACTTTTACTGATCTGGCTGAAAGAAAACATATTCAATTTGTTTACACAACTTCACATAAGGAATTTTTCACCTGGTTTGATCACGATAAACTCGAAAAAATAGTATTTAACCTACTTTCAAACGCATTCAAATTTACATCTGAAGGGAAAACTATAAGTATCGATTTGCTGATTGAACCCGGAGTGAAAGAGGTTCAAGCGCAAGATGGATCAGGTTATACTGGCGATCGTGTCACTCTGAAAGTAATTGATACCGGAATAGGTATCCCTCATGAAAATATCGATCGTATTTTCATCAGGTTCTTTCAAAATGATATGCCGGGCACTGCTTTAAGCCAGGGCAGTGGTATCGGACTGTCACTGACTAAAGAATTTGTTCAACTCCATAATGGGAGCATTCAAGTAGAAAGCGAACCTGGCAAAGGAAGTTGTTTTACTGTTATCCTTCACTTAAGCGCTGAATCTTCAGGGGCTTCATCAAGTTTGGCTGATATACCTGAAGAAATTATGGCTCCTGCTTCTGAAGATGAAACAGTCAATAAATTAACCGAAGAAAAAAAGGGGGCATTAGTTTTACTGGTTGAAGATAATGATGATTTCCGCTTCTATTTAAAAGATAATTTAAAAGCCAAATACAAAATTATTGAAGCTAGTAATGGTAAAGAAGGAATTTCAATAGCCATTGGCAATTTACCCGATCTGATTGTAAGTGATGTGATGATGCCTGAAGTTGATGGTTTTGAGTTGTGCCAGCAGCTAAAAACAAACTTAAAAACTTCACATATACCCATCATTCTTCTTACTGCCCGAATGTCGGAACAGAAGAAAATGGAAGGTTTTGAGACAGGAGCTGACGATTATATCACCAAACCTTTCAGTTTCGAAATGCTGGAGTCGAGAATGAATAACCTGATCGAACAACGTGAACGAATCAGAAATGCTTTCCAGAAATATTTTAAAATTGAACCGGGTGAAATTGGGATCACATCTCTCGACGAGAAATTAATAGCTAAGGCTTTAAAGTTGGTTGAGGAAAATATGGAAAACCCTGAATTTTCAGTCGAAAAACTGAGTAGGGAATTAGGGATGAGCCGTGTTCATTTGTACAAGAAACTGACTGCATTAACTGGTAAAACTCCTATTGAATTCATTCGTATAATGCGGTTAAAAAGAGCTGCCCAACTATTAGGTAAAAGTCAGCTTACTGTATCGGAAATTGCATACGAAGTAGGATTTAATGATCCACGCTATTTTTCCAGGTATTTCAAAACTGAGTTCGGGATTTTGCCATCTCAATATGTAAACAGTAAAAAGACGGATTAATAATAATAAATTTACTCGACTGTAAATTTATACCTTCTAATTATTTCTGTAATAAAATGAAGTATGTTGCCATCCTATGTAATTATCATTTAACACCTTAATCATTTACATTTTCTTCCATACAGGAATCATAAAAATACCTTTATTTACATCTTTCTATACAAAAATGTAATGATCAGAAATCTGTTATTTAAAATCAATAAGTCAGCATACAAATGTTTATTTAAGGCCATACTGCTATTTGAGATTTTGTTAATGTTTATCATTGCCGGGGGGATTATACTTATTATCATTGTTTTATAAATAAATGCCCCTCTCTTTAAATTTCAACACATACTTGTTTCGATCTTTCAAATTATGTACATAGAAATTCATTCTGATAAAGGGGTATTTACGATTAAGTAGATTCCTGTTATTATAATTAGGTGTTAACAAAAGAGACAGATTCTAGCAACAAACATATCCTGAATTATATAGATAAATAAGTATTTTCGTATAGGTATATTTAATGGAATACTTGCCATTATCACACATTTTTTTCTGATCGGAATCGTATAAACATGACAATATCGTGAACAGAAAAAAATTCATAATTTAATAGGATGATATACTTTTTAACCGGATAAAGTACACTTTCAGGATTCATATTATTGTTGAAACAACATGCACCTGCAAAGAATTAGAAATGAAAAACTAATTGCATATAACCTTTAATAAATTAAAAAATAAACGTATGAATAAAATCGCTTCGCTTTTTATGTTGACAATCATCGTTCTTTTTACTAGCTGCAATAGAGGTTATAAAAAAACAGAAGATGGAGTCATGGTATTCATAAAAGATACTGCAGGAACTCATTCACTCAGGGTGCAGGTTGTAAATGACAGGATCATTCATGTTACAGCACAACCGGGTGAGAATATTGCAACAGATGAAAGCCTTATGATAGTTGACTATCCCCGGGCTGAAGTAAATTGGGTTATAGAGAATTCAGGCAGGGAATTAATTCTTTCGACCGATTACTTGAAGGTGAGGATTGTTAAGAAGACAGGAGAGCTTAAGTTTATAACGGCGAATGGGGATGATCTTCTGGTTGAAAAATCGGGAGGTGGTAAATCTTTTAAAACCATCGAACGGGAAGGGAAATCATTTTACACTATCCGGCAGGTTTTTGAATCGCCTGACGATGAAGCATTTTACGGGCTCGGTCAGCACCAACATGACTTTATGAATTATAAGGGGAAGGACGTTGATATATACCAGCATAATATCGTATCGGTAGTACCACTCCTGGTATCGAACAAGAACTATGGAATACTCTGGGACAATTATTCCCGGTCGAAATTTGGCGATCCTCGCGATTATGAAGATATCTCATCATTAAAACTTTTTTCAAAAGAAAATCAGGCTGGGGGATTATCGGTATGCTATTTAAACAGGAATGACGAAAAAAAGATTTACCTTGAGAGAACCGAAAATGCAATAGATTATCAATATCTCGATGATCTGCCGAAAATTCCTCAGGAATTTCCTGTTGCTGAAGGAAAGGTAATATGGGAGGGTTTTATTGAACCCAATGAATCCGGCTTGCATAAATTTTCAATGTATTCGGCTGGGTATTTGAAATTCTGGTTCAACGGAGAATTGGTTCTCGATAGCTGGAGACAGGGATGGAATCCCTGGTCACGACTCATTGACCTTGATCTGGAACAGGGTAAGAAATATCCAGTAAAGATTGAATGGATTCCCGATGCAGGAGAGAGCTATATTGCGTTGAAATACAAAAGTCCTATTGATCCTGTGGAACAGGGCAGGCTTTCTCTCTGGTCGGAAGTGGCTCATGGGATCGATTACTATTTTATTGCCGGCGAAAATCTGGATGAGGTTATTTCAGGCTATCATCTGCTTACCGGGAAAAGTCCTGTAATGCCTAAGTGGGCCATGGGTTTCTGGCAAAGTCGTGAACGCTACCAGACTCAGGAGCAATTACTCGGCGTGGTCAGGGAATTTCGTAAGAGGCATATCCCTTTCGATAATATTGTGCTCGACTGGTTTTACTGGCCCGAAGATAAATGGGGCGATCATAATTTTGATTCCACACGCTTCCCCGATCCCAGAGCAATGATCGATGAATTGCATGCCGGACTTCATGCACAGATCATGATTTCCGTATGGCCAAAACTCTATGTTGGTACCGATAATTATAAGTACATGAGTGAAAAGGGCTGGGTATACACGAAAAATGTGGAAAACCAGCAAAAGGATTGGGTAGGATATGTATCCACATTTTATGATGTTTTTAATCCTGAAGCACGGGAGTACTTCTGGAATTCGATGAAAGAAAAACTGTTTTCCCTGGGAATCGATGCCTGGTGGATGGATGCCACCGAGCCCGATATACTATCCAACACTTCAATTGAAAAGCGTAAGGAACTTATGTCGCCGGTGCACATTGGGCCCTCGGCTCAATACTATAATGCTTTTTCATTACTGAATTCAAAGGCAGTATATGAAGGTCAGCGGAATGTAGATCCCGATAAACGGTTATTTATTCTCACTCGCTCGGCCTATGCCGGGCAGCAAAGATATGCTTCGGCTACCTGGAGTGGCGATATTGTATCACGGTGGTACGATTTGAAAGCCCAAATATCAGCCGGATTGAATTTTTCCTTATCGGGAATACCCTACTGGACAACCGATATTGGAGGTTTCTCAGTGGAAAAGCGGTATGAAAATGCACAGGGAGAGGACCTCGAGGAATGGCGCGAATTGAATACACGATGGTACCAGTTCGGAGCATTTTGCCCGTTATTCCGGGTACATGGTCAGTATCCGTACCGTGAGATATTTAACATAGCTCCTGTTGATCATCCGGCCTACCAGTCCATGCTTTTTTATGACAAATTGCGATACCGGCTGATGCCCTATATTTACACCTTGGCAGGCAATACTTATCGCATCGATTATACCATAATGCGGGCACTGGTTATGGATTTCCCGAATGATGACAAGGTAAATTCAATAGGCGATCAGTATATGTTTGGACCCTCTGTTATGGTTTGCCCGGTGTATGAATATAAAGCGCGTGAGCGGGAAGTATACCTGCCTGCCGGACAGGGATGGTACGATTTCTATACAGGCAGGCATTACGAAGGAGGACAAACTATTATGGCCGAAGCACCTTACGGGAAAATACCCCTGTACATAAAAGAAGGCTCAATACTACCTATTGGCCCCGAAGTTGAATATGCCCTGCAGCGAAACAACGATAAGTTGACATTCTGGATTTACCAGGGAGCCAATGCTGAATTAGATCTGTATGAAGATGATAACATCAATTACAATTATGAAAAAGGAGATTTTGGTTTACTTCCCATCTTGTATTCCGAAAACGATAAACAGGTGAAAATCGACAAACAACAAGGTATTTATTTGGATATGCCTGAAAAACGGAATATTGGGATTATAGCCGTAAGTAAGGATAAACCGGTCGGATTTAACCCTTCAGTTGCAACAGATATTTCTGTTGTTTATGAGGGTGCAGAAGTAAATCTTTATTTGGCTAAATAAATTGAGATATGATGAATAACTACTACAAAAATAAAAAAATACCAGATACTCTTTAATTACAGATAATTCAACCAGAACTATTTCATCATTGGGTTAATTTTTTTATGCTTATATCAAATAAATTTGTGTAACGATGAAAAAGAAACAAATTTTTATAGTAATAGGCACTTTTCTGTTAATGAGTGCAAGTATCAAAGGACAGGATACCAGTAATTGTTTCTTAGAGGATTTTGTGCCGAAGGACGCAGTGATACCGCCTTTTATGGATTATGACCGAACAACTGCAATTCCTACAGTGAATGTCTCTATTGATTTTACCGACACATTATCTAGGATATCAAAATACATATTTGGAAATGCTATAGCTGTTTGGGTTTCACCCGATGTAAATAATCCGACCGTTGTTGGACAGCTTCAACAATTATCTCCGACACTTATAAGGTTTCCCGGTGGAAGCTGGTCCAATATTTATTTCTGGAATGGAAATCCGGGTGATTTACCAGCTAATGTTCCTAATAGCGAAGGCCAAATGGGACCACTCTATCCTCAATTTGGGCCACAGCTTGCCACTACTTTCGACAGATATCACGATATGCGCGATCAACTGGAAACACAGGGATTGATTACGATTAATTATGGTTATGCACGTTATGGCTTAAGCGAAAGGCCGGCCGAACAGGCGGCTCATCTTGCAGCTGAGTGGGTGAGGGAAGATAACGGCAGAACAAAATTCTGGGAGATCGGAAATGAAAATGCTGGTCCCTGGGAGGCCGGATGGAGAATAAATACAAGTGTCAACCTGGATGGTCAGCCTGAGATTATTACCGGAGAACTTTACGGACAACATTTTAGAATTTTTGCCGATTCGATGAGGAAAGCTGCCATTGAGGTGGGAGCGGAAATTTATATTGGAGCACAGATTATCCAATACGATGGAACGGGCAGCTGGAATGAAGTAGACTGGGATTGGAACGAATCGGTTTTCAGAGAAGTGGATGATGCAGCTGATTTTTATGTAATTCATAACTATTTTGGAGGAAGCGCAAATAGTCCGG
>CAZQCO010000087.1:0-14093 GCA_964592225.1 uncultured Bacteroidales bacterium | reverse complement strand
CAGGCATAAACAATCAGGCCTTTGTTATGTATGCAATAGTTAATGGCATCGACCAGAATATCCCGATAGACGAGCCGGGAAAATACATCTATCCAATGCACTGTAGCAAAGCTTACAAAGTAAACTGCATTCTGATCTTTGAATTTATATTTGCGGCTCATAGCTTAAAAGTAGTAAGAAAGAATAATTTAAGCCTGATCAGAGTCTTTATGTTCGGTTCAATGGCACAAGCGTGACGCTTGCGCCATGGGGTCCATCAGGTGTTTTTTATTCAAATTTTAATCAGACTCTTATTTCTGAAATAACTCTCATAGTATAAGTGTGACACCTGACTGCCTTTAGGCAGGCTTGCGCCATAGGTTGCCGAAATAAATATGCTTATGCTTCCTGATTTTAAAAACCTATAATAAAAACGGAAAAACAGCCTTCCTGTTCTCCGGATAATCAGCAAAACTTTTTCGATACCAGGCATGATGGTCAAGAGCCCGGGGAATAAGATTTACACAGGTCCAGATCAAGAACGACAGGGATGGTAATCCCCAGCATACTATTGCAAAACCTCCCCATTCCAGTATTTCGCCGAAGAAATTCGGGCAGGATATATATCGGAACATTCCACCATACGGAATTTGATACCCGTTTTTGTTTTCTTTTCTCAGGCGGATCAATATTCGGTCGTGGTATTGGTTGATAATAAAACCGGTAAGGAATAGCAGAAACCCGATACTGATTCGCAGAACAACGATTGTATCCCATGTGAATTCAGGACAAAAATTACCGAGCCAGTAGCCATTTACAGAACCATTCACCAGGTTAAAAAACAATGCAAACAGCATGATCACTGCCGGCATTTTTTTCCCGGATGTCCTGATGCGCAAGGGAAAGATAATAACGCGATTAAAATAATGGGTAGTCCATAAAACGGAAGCCAGGAGCACCACATAATTTGTAAACTGGGCAAAATGCAACACAAAGAATAAAAATACGGCCAGCGCAGGGAGCTCCATAAGGAACCATGCCAGCCGGTTACTGATCATAAGTCCCCATCGGGTAGTGGAATGCCGGCCATAGGGGGCAGGTATTTTCAGGAGAATAGGAAAAAGGGCCAGGGCAATTCCAATCCAGATCCAAACTAAAAGTGTAAAAGTGTGTTCTGCAATCATGTGATAAATCCTTGTTGTTTATACCAGGTAAACGTATCGGCCAGCGATTCGGCAAGGGGACGGGAATTAAAACCAAGCTCTCCTGTAGCTTTCTCATAGGAAATATTCCCGTGCGATTCTTTCAGAATATCTAATGAATCTTTGGTGTACAGCGGATGTTCTCCTTTCATTGCTGAAAATAGCCGGATAAACGGAAGCCCAATATAGGCAATAGCAAGCGGTACGACTATTTCCGGAGTTTTCTGGCCGCTGATTTGGGAAATCATTTCCGAAAGTTCTTTCAGACTGCCCCAATGTCCCGCCAGAATGTACCGTTCCCCTTTTCTGCCTTTCTTAATAGAAACTATTGCAGCCTGAACCACATCACGCACATCAACCCAATTGTATCCTCCCGGTATCAGTAAAGGTAATTTGTTGGTATATATTCTGATCAGAGCCTGACCCAGGTAGGAATGGTGGTAGTCGTATGGGCCAATAACGGCCGTTGGGGACAGGATCACGGCATGCAATCCTTTTTCTGCAGCATTCAGAACAATCCGTTCGCTCTGTGCTTTTGATAACTCATAGACCCTTTTGGTTTTAACGATCAGGTCGCGGCTCTCATCCATCACCTGGTCCAGCGGATGGACATTCAACGCATGTATACTGCTGAAATGTATAAACCGGGGTACTTGCTGCCTTAAACAGACTTCTGTCAGATTCCGGGTACCCTCGATATTGGTTTGTAGTACTTGTTTTCCGGATTTTCTATCGATGGCAATTTGGGCTGCCAGGTGAAAAACCACATCAACACCCTGGCATAAGGTTTCCAGTGTTTCAATATCCGAAAGGTCGCCCTCAATAATTTCAACAGGTATATCTTCCAATGCTTTTCGGGAACGATGCACCAGTACCCTGACCTGTGACCCCTGTTGCATTAATTCACGAACAAGGCAACTGCCGATATGGCCGCTTGCCCCGGTTATAGCGACTTTCATGCTGGGAGGAGTTGATAACTATGCAAATTCATAAGGGTTTAAATCTACTATAAAAATGTTGTATGCAGTAAGGGAGAATGCAAAATTTGTTGGTTCTTTAAAATAAATGACTTCTTGCAACAGGCTTACAATTTTCCATTCTTACAATTTTCCATTAGTTTTTAAGTTTATGGGATACACTTAATTTATTACACCGGTGCCTTTTCAATCGCACCTTCATGCCATCCCGGGGAATTCAGAATAGCATCGATCACTTCCACAGGATTATCCACTACCCGGTATGCATCGAGGTGCTCATAGCGTAAAAACCGGTTATCGACCATGCTATTAAAAAAAGCGAGTAGCGGATCGTAGAAGTGATTGGTATTCAACAGTACAACAGGTTTTAAAAATTTACCCAGGCGTTTCAGGGCCAGTACCTCCATCAATTCTTCCAGGGTTCCGGTTCCTCCGGGAAGTGCAACAACAGCATCGATACCTTCAATAAGCATTTTCTTCCGCTCATGCATATCTTGCACAACGAGCATGTCCTTAACTCCCGGATGCGCCCATTCCACTTTTACCATGAACTCCGGTATAACACCCCTGATTTTGCCTCCTCGTTCGATATACCGGTCGGCAATACAACCCATAAGTCCTACAGAACCGCCTCCATAAACCACTCCTATGTCATTATCGATCAATATATCGGCAAGCTGCCGGGCTGCTGAAACATATACCGGGAGTGATTTTCGGCTGGAAGCACAGAAAATGGTAACGGAGTTGATCATTGTTGAGTGAAATATTTCAAGTGAATTGATGTTTCAGATTTCAATGTTACCAATTTCTAATGAATTAAACGGATGTATAAAATGAAAAAACAGGTAGTGCTCTTTTGCCACTACCTGCTTCGAATTTCAAATATAAAGGAATCCCGATTATCTAGTATATCGGGATTGTTCGACTTGTATTTTTTATATATTCACAATTCAAGGGATATATAAAAAATAAGTCTCAAGAATAAAAAAGCTTCTTTAGAACGATACCAATAGTCCGGCAGCCACCGGATAAAGCTCAGGTCCCCTATTGGCCAGGAACATGGGAGTGAGATAGTAGTTGACATAAAGCTTTATTGCCTTATAACCTGCCCTTACGGTTAATCCGTAGCGCAGGGGAGAAAGATAATAATCGTTCTTTATTTTTTCTTTTTGTTTATCACCATTTTCAACATATTTGATCTTGGTGTTGGAGAAAAGCTTTACTCCTCCTATAACTCCACCTCCCAGATAGAAACGGTCGTCACGATCTTTACCCAGGAATTGGGTTTCGATAAGCAAGGGAATGGTCAGGTACGTTGATTGCAACCTGTTTTTTGTTATGTTATCCGGGATAGATTTTGCAGCTATCGCTCCATCCACTTTCTCAATAGAATTCGTATCATTAAAGTGATAGTTGTTCCATTCGATCCCCATACCTGTAATTATACCCACACGGTCAGTTCCGAAACCCACACTATATTGGGCAAAATTCAGGTTAATATTCCAGGAGCGTCCTGAATTGATATCCATAAATTCATTTTCCAGGGTCCGGTTAAATGAATTATCCTTGTCCATGTAGTTATTTAAACCAAATTCGAAACCTGCCCAATGACCTTTGAACTCTTTCCAGGGCTTTTTATCCAGTTTCAGATCATCATCGGAACTGTCGTAATAGGTATCATCTTCCTCAACAAATTCATAATCATCCCCTTCATTTTGCTTGTTCTGAATTTTCACTTCGGTTTCCCCGTTTTGTTCAATAATCCGGATTTTTTTTCCACCAAAACTGATAAATGTAGTATCACCTCGTTGGGTTACTTCTTTATGTTGAGCTTCGATAGGTAATGAATCCTCTTCGCTGAATACCATTATATCCTCTTCATACTCCAATGTATCCACTGTCAGTGAGTCCTGCCAATGGTTCATGGCCTGTAAATTTGAGATGCTGAGAATTCCTGTTGCCAGGCAGCAAATAATAAGTGTAATTTTTGTTTTCATGGTTTTAAGTTATATAATGTTAATACTATTATTTAATCAGAAGCTTTTGTATTGCAGGTTGTATTAGTTGCCTCCCAACCGTATTTATTTTCAAAGGTGGTCGGCGAGCCCTCATCATAAATTTTTGTTTTCCTGTGGAGCTTTTTCATAATCTTATGCTTTTATATTAAGATGTTCACTTGTAATTGATGAGGGGTTCATTGTATTTTAGTTTTGATTGTTGCGTTGTATTTTTCTTATAAATCCAAAATTATCCGAGTCAATGGCGATGCCTGTAAGATTACCATCATCGTCCTGACTGGTATGCAATGCCAGTTGACTTTCCGTAAGGGTATTAAATCCCTTAATACTGATATTCACGGCACTATACAGAATTTTATTCCGTTGCAGTATTTTATTTTCATACCTTTTTCTGGGAGCAGGCTTTTCCGATACATCCTTTTGAGCGATGATATCCGGTTGAATCGAAGGATTCTGGTTTCCTGATAGGTCAGGATCGTTAAAAGCGACTTCATTTTTCAGGTGCGTGGATCGGGGTTTTAATTCAGCAAGTACAATTTTTTCAAGTTGCCGTGTATCGGAAGTATCGACAGCTGCCAGCAGGTTGAATTCCGGATGAAGCGCATCATTCATTTTATTTTCCAAAGTTTTGGTACTCCGGTTCCGGTCAGGGGTGAACTCTTTTTCCTGTCCGGGAGTTTGAATTTGCGAGGGAGTATCAGTTTTGGCAACCGGCATTATGGGGTCAGAAGCAATTTTCTGATTATCTGAGAGGGAGATCCATAGTAAAAAAATTGCGGCGGCCGCTGCAACTCCTGCAGATACGGAATAAATGATCCTTTGCAAAGGAATAACCCGAACCTTTTTAAGCTCTTTTTTCCCAGGGAACCGGATGGAAGTATCAGGTTGAAGCCGTATTTTTCCGTGAAAATCAAAAAGTGATTTCAGTTCAGGATTTTTATCGATAAAACTCAGAAGCCTTTGTTTTGATGCGTCATCCAGATCGTCTTCGTGGTATGCAATGCAGAATTCTTCGTAATTTTCTTTATCAAGGTAAGTAATATCGTGGAACGATTTAAAAAGATTCTCTTTGTTAAGAGTATCCTTTGTCTCCTCTATAGCTGCTTCCGATAAATTCAGGCTCTCAAGCTCACCGGCAATATCAGGATTTTCCGTAAGGAAACATTTTATTGTTTCCTTATCCTGTTTGCTGAGTTTACCTTCAAGGTAATCGATCAGATAATGTTCGTAGTTCGTTCGATTAATCCGCATAGTATTTTAATCAAATAAGAACTTCAGGACTGCCAATGAGTTTCCGGAGTGCCAGTCGACCCCGGTAGATGTATACTTTTACCTGGCTTTCCGACAAACCAGTAATCTCACCAATCTCTTCGTAGCTATATCCTTCGTAGTCGCGTAACAGGATAACCGAGCGCTGAATATCAGGAAGCTTATCAAAGGCTTCCTTCAGGTTTTTCTTCAGGTCGAATTTTTCCGGTGTTTCAAAGGCTTCCATAGTTATTATCTCATCAAGCACTACTTCATTTTTTACTTTCCGTGTATGATCGATCAGGGTATGATAGGCTGTGGTAAACAGGTAAGAACGCACCTTTGAATAGGATACATTCTCGTGTTTGACCCATAGTTTTTCATAGGTATCCTGCACAATGTCCTGTGCCGTACTTTCGTTCCTGATATTTTTCAGGACAAAACGGTACAGGCGGTCGGCATACTCGGTTACACTCAGGTTATATTCAGCTACAGTCATCGGTTTCTGATTCGTTTGTATGACGCTTTACCGGCAATGAAAGTTACAGGAAAGGTAAGATTAATTGAAATTTTTTCCTTACAGGCTATTTCTTTTGCAGTAATCAATAAAGTTTGAAACGGTTACATATTACTATCAACACAAGTAAAAGAGTTTAAGTAACCTGCAATCAATAAATAGGTGAATCGGCTCAGGCCAGGTACTATAACCCAATTCCAATCCTGATCCCACCAGCCATATGGGTTCCCGTATACCCGAAATCGTTGATCCCGCGGTTGTATTTCACAGTAACATTATCCGGTGAATGGTGAAATGAGTATTTTACTCCAAACCCAAGAAAGACATCAAGATACAGGGAGGGTAGTACCTGATACTGGTATCCAACAGTAGCAGAAGCACCGAGGGAATGAATCTGCATGGTGTACTCAAGGTCCTGCATACCCTGGTAAGGGAGATCATCCTCACCGGTATATTCAACCCATGTATAGTTGTTTCCGTCGATATCAAAAAATTTATAGGTGCCACTGTAATAGAGGTAAAATCCATGTGAAACCGATTCCTTCGAAAGAAATGTTTTTTGTCCTATACCCATTCCGAAACCTATCATCTGATCGTAAGTGTAAGGGTCGTAATAATCTTCGCTTCCTCCAAGGTTTAAAGGATCCACTGAGGAGTGGTCGAAATAGTAATAGGGTGAGACGATAAGCCAGTTCGGCGTATTTTTTTTATGAAAATCGAGATCGATCCGTAATCCATTTGAAATGATGTATTGTGGCACCCCAAAAATCAGAAAATCGTATTCTTTCTGATCAGGCAGTTGTGCCCTAAGCGGAACGAGTGCACTCAGAAAAAACAATGTGAGTATATAGCTTAATTTTTTCATAACCGTATAGGATTAAAGAATAACACCAATTCTTAAACCGAGTAACAGTATATTACCTGTATAATTATAACCGAAATAACCGGTATTGAATCGGTCGGTATCGGCATTGCCGGCGTCCATATAGCTGTAGCGGGTCCCAAGTCCGGTAAATACATCAAGCGATACAACTTCCCGAAAAAAGAACTGGTATCCGATTATAAGGTCTCCTCCGACTTTATGAATGTTTCCTTTTGCTGAAACACCAACCTCTCCGGAGTAATCAATATATTCGATATTAAAGTAATTATAGGAAAGGCCATAACTGAGATATAGCCCATATTTTTTAAAATCTTCAAACGTAAAGATTTTATGGTATATATTAAGTCCGCCCCCTATGAGATACGAGAATTTGTTTTTATCCAGTGCAAAATTATCCTCATCTTTCTCGCTCAGGTAAAATTGTGGACAGATCTGCAGGTAATGTCTGGGCCCGATCTGTTTTTCAATATCAATACGAATTCCACGATTAATCAGATACTGAGGCAGAAACGAATAGATGGTTTCCTTGTTTTTTTCTTCCTGAGGGTAAACATTGAGAAATAGAAGGAATAGCAGTGAAAACAACAGGTATTTTTTCATACAGGTTCAGTATTATTTTAGTGTATAGAGAGAACTTACAAAATGAATCTGATTCTCATCATCGATAGAATATTCTGACAATCCCTGGGCTGTAGCTACAAGTAGCAAGGTATCGATCGGGATAACATCAAAAGCATCGATAGGTATCAGGCTCAGAAAAGCGGGCTCGACAGGATCGGTCAGATCAAATACTTTTAGCCCATCATCACAGACAAAAAGAAGGGAACCGCTGATACCCAATCCTTTTGGGCTATTCATGGATAACGATTTAACCCGTTGCGGATTGGCCGGACTGGAAATGTCAATGATATCAAGCTGGTCCAATCCCTGTGAACAGGGTCCTGAGGAATTCAGAGTGGAATAGGCATAGTTGCCTTTAACCACTACCGGATCGCAACTCTGGACATGGCTATACAGAGAAATAAATTCAGGCGAAGCCGGATTTGAAATATCAAAAATATAAACTCCGGTTCTTGTCCCAAGGAAAAGCAGATCTCCCAAAGCAAAAATGGTTTCAACTCCCCAACCCAATTCAAGCTCTCCAATAAGTTGCGGTCTGTTTTCATTCGTAATATCAAAGGTTTTCAAATTCAAAATATCTACAGTATACATATAGTTACCCGATATGGTAAAACGGGCCATAGAACCTCCCGTTCCGCTGTCACTCGACATATCGGCCGAATAATCGAACTGTTGTGATTCGCAGGCTGCAAGTACTAAAAGTGCAGTAAATACTATATAGATGGAGTTTTTCATAGTTTACGGGTTTTTAGTTATCGATTTTTTCCCATCCTACAATAACGGTATTTCTGGGGCGGTTGGCAACAGTGAACATGTAAGGAATATAATCCAGGTCGGGCGGAGTACTTTCAGGGAACACATTCTGGATGCGTTCGGTAACCGATAATTGTCCGGGATTTGCTATGTTAATGGCAACGAGATCGGTGGCATTATCGGCCAGCAGGCTATTGTTCTTAATGGCTATATCTATGCAGCCGGGGATATTGATAAATCCGATATTTTGCGGATCGGACGGGTTATGATTATCGATAATATGGATTCCCTTATATCTTTCGTTCAGATAAATGATCTGATCCTTGTAGTAGATTTTCCCGGGATTTATTATTTCCTGAACATCACGTAATTTGATGCTGACTTCCAGGTTGTCACGTTCTATCAGCACAGGAAAATATTCGGAGGGGTTATAGAAATCATCGCGTGAGGAACCGAACAGAAGAGCGATGAGCAGAAACAGAAATGGCATACGTATTTTCATAGGGGCAGGTATTGGGTAACGAAATATAGACACAAAAAGCCGATAAAAGTTGCTTTAAGAAGCAATTATTTTCACTCCGGAATCTCCCGACTTAAACAATGTAGCGTTCCCAATCCCCATATCAGATCCACAGCATGAATACCGATAACATCCCGTTTTGAAAAGCATTCTTTCAGAATTCCCAGTGCCCGTGAATCGCTGGTATCGTTAAAAGTGGGTACCAATACACATCTGTTGGTATGCAGGAAATTCACATAACTGGCTGGCAGGCGGAGTTCTTCAAAATCAATACGGCCCGGCATGGGAATTTCAATTACATTCAGTTTAGTGCCATCTTCGAGGCGTGCTTCCCGAAGTCGTGAAAGGTTATCTTTCAGTTTACTATGGTTGGGATCGTTTTTATCTTTCTCCACACAGGCCACAACGGTATTCCGGTTTACGAAACGGCAGATATCGTCGATATGACCATGCGTATCGTCGCCCTCAATACCTTCACCCAGCCAAATTACATGGGATATATCCAGGTAATCATGAAAAATGTTGGCATAATCCTTTTTTGTGAAACCGGGATTACGGACTTGATTCTGTTGGTCCATTAGGCATTCTTCTGTAGTTATCAGCGTGCCCGATCCGTTAACTTCAATGGCACCACCTTCCAGTACAACAGGTTTTCCCTTATACAAAACCTGAGTTAAGGGTATATCCAGAAACCTGGAAACGGCTTTCGGAACCTTTCTGTCGAGCCGGTAGTTTGAGTATTTGGCCCAGCCGTTGAAACGGAATTGCAGCGCTTCCTTTTTTCCGTCGGTGGTTTTAACGATTACAGGGCTTGAGTCACGCATCCACGAACGGTTAGTGGGTTGAATAATATAGCTGATCTGAGAGGTATCGGCATGAGCTTTTGTAAGCATCGAATGCACTTCTTTCCTGTGCCAGTTCGATTTAACCAGAAGAACTACCGGTTCATACATGGTAACTTTTCTGATGATCTCAATAAATGCCCATTTTATAGCTGTAAATTTTCCAGGCCAGTCGGCACCCTCATGAGGAAAAGCCAAAAGAGTAGCCTGGTGTTTTTCCCATTCGGCAGGTAAGCGGAGGTTAGGAGTATCCATTTATGATCTCAGTCGATAATGCGTTTCAGAATATCGCCATAGGCATCGATTCGGCGGTCGCGCAGGAAAGGCCAGTTTTGACGGACTTTTTCCATGTACTTCCTGTTTATCTGGGCGACAATTATTTCTTCTTTATCAGCCGAAGCCTGAGCTATAATTTCACCCTGCGGACCGGCAATAAAGGAAGAACCCCAGAATTCAATTCCGGCCTGGTCTTTTTCGGGTTGTTCGAATCCCACACGGTTCACTGCAGCTACATAAATACCATTAGCTATGGCATGTCCACGTTGAACGGTCATCCAGGAATCGTGTTGTTGAGTTCCAAAGCGTGCTTTTTCCCGGGGGTGCCAACCAATGGCTGTCGGATAACAAAGTACTTCGGCACCATGCAGAGAAGTGATACGTGCTGCTTCGGGATACCATTGGTCCCAGCAGATGAGGGTACCTATTTTACCGAAAGTGGTTGTAACAGCCTTAAATCCCAGGTCGCCGGGAGTAAAATAAAACTTTTCAAAGTAAGAAGGATCATCTGGTATATGCATTTTCCGGTACAATCCTGCTTCGCTTCCGTCGGAATCGATAATATACGCACTATTGTGGTAGAGGCCTGCTGCACGTTTTTCGAAGAAAGGAACAATAATTACAATATGGAGTTCTTTGGCCAGAACACTGAAAGCCTTGAATGACTTATCATGCAGGGATTCAGCAAATTCAAAATACCGTGTATTTTCTTTCTGGCAGAAATAAAAAGAGCTATACAATTCCGGAAGGCATATTACCTGTGCACCCTCGGAAGCTGCCTTTTTAACCCACTGCAGGCACTTTTCCAGATTGTTTTCCGGGGTGTTGTTCAGATTCACCTGAATTAGCGCCAGCGTAAATTTCTCATTCATGGTATGTAATTACTTATTTTAACCTGAATTTTTTCAATGGAGTTTGAAACAGCTAAATTAGTGTTTTATAAATATTACTAACCTAATCTGTTGTGCCATTAGAAGAGTTGCAGTTTTAATACAAGTCATATTGAGCGCCGCGTCGTTCACCGAAGGCCGAAACCTTTGGTGAAGGCACTCGGCAAGCCTTTGGAGGCCGATGGTAGAGGAAATATGACTTCGGTTGCACTCAGGGACGAAACAGGAATGAGTAAACACAAAATGTTCCCGAAATTTTAAATCAATCCCCCTTCTTATAGTATTTCTTTTATTGACTCATTCAATAGTAGTTTCACAGGAATTTACGAGGAGTAAAGTTCAGATAGTTACAATTATAACTACAGAGGACAGATTTTAAGCGATGGAATTATCAATGTGAACTTCCCTTCCAAACACAGGTTTAATAATTGATAATAGTAAGGATGAGCCGAAACTTTGAAAATACCTTCCCTAAAAAGGAGTGCAATTATCATTTTTCAGGAAATTGGCTATTTATCCGATATTAAAAAACCGGGTTAGTTTTTTAAAACTAACCCGGAGACAAAAACTGATTTTAATAATATTCTAAGGTAATGTACTGAATAACTCTACTAAAGTATTCATTAAAAACCAATCATATTCACTGACGGTTTAACTCCAGCGTTTTTAAAAGCATCAATATCGCTTGAGTAGTCGGCTGTAACATATTCATTAATAGGATTAATTGTTTTTGAATTTCCAGAAACAACTATTTCAAAAACTCTCCAGGTATTGCTCGACACTGAACAAACCGGGGCATCAAATGCTTCTATTAATCCGGTAGCATCATAAGCTTCTATATGTGCAGGAGAATTATAGATTCCTGCGCCTCCTGTAACAGACTGATCGGAATAATTATGAACTGAATACCTGTAAACTCCAGTTAATAAACTATGCATGGTTATGGTTTCAGGACCATAACTGACCAAATCATCAACATCTAGGTCCACGGTTTCATCTGCATTATAAACATTGCCATAGTATACATGAAATCTGCTGCCGTCGGAAGCAGGTCCGGTTAAATGTGAATCAAGATCGTATGGAGCTTCACCCCAGGTCAGAATAATTCTGAGACTTCCGCTTTCAGGAGCCTCAACAACTATTTGCTGTGGTGCAAAATTTTCTCCTTCCACAATCTGAACGTCAGAAATGATACGCGTAAAATATCCGCTTGATTCAATAATCATTCTGTATGAACCGACCTCAACTTCATTTATCAAATAACTGCCATCAGAATTTGTGAGGGCAAAAAATGTAGCATTATCACCATTAATTGCTGTCAAATCATCAGTTAAGCTTACCTTCGCATTGACCATGCCATATCCGGTTTGTGAATTGATTATGTAACCGGATAAAGATCCCACAATTTTTTCCTCCTCTTTTTTACAAGAACCAAAACAAACCAACATTACCAATCCCGCAAGCACAAGTAAATACATGTTTTTTTTCATAATATAATTTTTATTTTTTGCCTACTCTCAGGTTTTTCGGCTACCACCACATATTTTATTTTCAATAGTCATAGTTTTTTATTTTATACTAATAAACCCACATGTTTGTTTCAAATATGGGTCGACAAATAGTTAAGTTGCATGAATTTCTATATTCATTACCAATTAGAGGTAATTCTTAATATTAAATCTTACCAGTTAGCTTTTCACAAGTGTGATTGAAAGAAGGCATTTAAAAATTTTTCATTTTTTTCTTGACTTGTATAAATTCATGTATTATATTTGACCGAACGTTCAATCAAAAAGCAAGCGGTTACATGCCGCTTTTTATAAGACTTTATTATTGACTAAACGTTCAGTCTAAAAAATAAACGCATATGTCACCAAGAACCGAAAAACAATTTGAAGGAATTCGTGAAGAGCGGAAAGCTCAAATTAAAGAAGTTGCGCTTGAAATCATTTTTGAAGAAGGAGTTCAAAATACTTCTATTAGTAAAATTGCCAAACGGGCCGGAATATCCAAAGGATTGCTTTATAATTATTATAAAAGTAAGGAAGAGATGATTCGGGAGATTATCATAGAGGGCTTCGATCCGTTTATCGAAATTTTTGATCCCAATAAGGATGGCATACTTACACACGAAGAGGCTCGGTTTTTTGTTGATGAACTATTCCGTATTCTGGAATCGAATCTGAAATACTGGAGGCTTTATTTTTCGGTGATGCTGCAGCCTAAAGTAATGGCATTGATTATAACTGATTTTAATAAAATGATCGGGCCATTTATGAAAATTGTCAGGAATTATTTTATAAAAAGAGGCTCAGAAAATCCAGAAGTTGATATGAGGATTACACTTGCTTTGCTGGATGGTATTTGCTTTCACTACCTGATGGATCCGCATCATTTTCCCTTAAAGGAAATTAAAGAACGCTTATATACAATGATTTAACCTGCACAGGCAGGAATAGATAACTAAAAAAAGAAGCCATGACAAGTAAATTTTTAATTACGGGCATTGTACTCTTTACAGGCTTCCTGTTTACAGAAAGTTTGCAGGCACAAAATGCCACTGAAATCGTAAAACGCGCCGATGATAAAATGCGTGGTGAAGAATCGGGTATTACCGAGATGAGTATGAGAATCATACGACCCAGCTGGGAACGAACCATTGAATTTAAAAGCTGGGGCAAGGGAACCGAAAAGTCCCTGGTGCTTATCACAGCTCCGGCAAAAGAAAAGGGTCAGACATTTCTGAAACTTGACCGGGAAATGTGGAGTTGGAACCCGACTATTAGCCGTACAATAAAATTACCTCCCTCCATGCTCTCACAGGGTTGGATGGGTTCTGATTTTACAAACGATGATTTGCTAAATCAGCGATCCATCGTTGTCGATTACACGCATAAAATTATTGGAGAAGAAAAACTTGAGGATCGCGAGTGCTATATGATTGAATTATTGCCGAAAGAGGATGCACCGGTGGTTTGGGGGAAAATCCTTTTCTGGATCACAAAAACCGACGATATCCTGCTTAAATCGGAATACTACGATGAAGATGAATATCTGGTAAAAACAGAATTAGGGAAGAATATTAAGAATATGAGTGGTCGTATTATTCCTACCGTGTTTGAATTGATCCCTGCTGATGAAGAAGATAATAAAACTGTGGTTACCATAAAAAGTATCCAGTTCAATGTTCCAATGGATGATAGTTTTTTCTCGATCCAGAATATGAAAAGGATTCATTAACCGGAATAAATTAATAGTTTAAAAACCTCAGGTGAAATTGCTGAGGGATACAATAAAGGGGAATGAAATTTTACATTATAAATTGTTAATTATGAATTATTTAAAAATGGCCTGGCGGAATTTGTGG
>CAZQCO010000086.1:0-14443 GCA_964592225.1 uncultured Bacteroidales bacterium | reverse complement strand
GAGAAATATTGGGTATTTGGTAAATAGGCCAGCGATAACAGAACTTTCACCGATTCCGGAATTTTAATATTCTAAAGTTTATTGATCATACTGGCGAGATAACCGGCGCCAAATCCATTGTCGATATTTACCACGCTAACTCCGCTTGCACAGCTTGTAAGCATGCCCAGAAGAGCAGATAAACCTCCGAAATTTGCACCATAACCTACCGATGTTGGAACGGCTATCACCGGTTTATCAACCATACCACCAACTATACTGGGTAAAGCTCCTTCCATTCCGGCAACAACAATAACTACCTTTGCTTTCCTTATATCACTGAGACTGTTGTAGAATCGATGAATTCCTGCCACTCCTACATCAAAGTATTTTCTGACTTCGTTATCAAATATTTCAGCGGTGACAACAGCTTCTTCGCAGACCGCTATATCGGAAGTGCCGGCCGATACCAGTGCGATGTGTGTTGCAGGTTTTTTTGTGGTTTTTCTCCGGATGGTGATAGTTCGGGCAACCGGGTTATATTTTGCTACAGAAGTTACTGCTCTGATTTTATTAAATACTTCTTCACTGGTCCGGGTTACCAGAATGTTATTATCGTGTTCCAGCATATGACTCACAATACCAACAATATGTTCAGGTTCCTTGTTCTGACCAAAAATAACTTCCGGATAACCTGTTCGCAACGATCGGTGATTATCTACTTTGGCATATCCCAATTCTTTATAGTCTAGGTTTTTAAACAGGTCCACAACTTCATTGACTTCCAGCTTTCCATCTTTAACCTGTGTTAATATTTCTTTTAATTTCTTCTCATCCATTCCCATTTATTTATCTTGATTCATACAATAATTAATTTCCGTGTATATCTCATGCAAACTAACTCTGGCTGCTTTGGCAGCCTGGGCACAATCCTCATATTCAGGCTTAAATTTAATAATCTTACCATTAAGCATGGCCTCCTTGATCCTTATTGCTCCGTATTTGGTTTCGATTGTACGTATATTGCGTTGCAGCATTGATTTCGTAACTGTGGTATAACGTATACCGATAGAAGTTGTTTCGTGTAGCAGGATTTCTTCAATATTAAACTGATCCGGTTTAGCACACAATACTTTCAACTGAATTGCAGGTCGTGATTTTTTCATGATAATGGGTACCATAAATACATCCTGCGCCCCGGCATCAAAAAGGTTATCCATGATAAATTCGTATTGCTCCGGATTCATATCGTCGATATTGCATTCTATAAGAACCGCTTCCGATTTATCTGTGCTTAATGCATTGTTATCTTTAAATTCTCCTTCGTATACTCTCAGAACATTGGGAATGGAAAAATCGTGGTAACCTATACCATAAGCCGTTTTATGAATCTGAAGGTTGAGGGTATCGGTAAATTCATCAACAAATACTTTCACAATAGCTGCACCGGTTGGTGTGGTAGCTTCCTTGTCAACTCTACCCTTACTCACTGGTATTCCTCTGAGAATTTCTGCAGTGGCAGGAGCAGGGACAGGATAGGTCCCATGTGCGCAATCTACAAATCCTCCTCCAAGCTCAACAGTTGATCCTATTATTTTATCAGGATTCAGGTGCTCAATACAAATAGCAGCTCCTACAATATCGACAATAGAATCGATAGCTCCAACTTCATGAAAATGAATTTCATCTACCGATTTCGAATGGATCCTGGCTTCAGCTTCAGCAATACACTGAAACATCTCCATACTTTTTGTTTTAACATAATCGCTTAGCGACGATGTAACTATTATTTGCCGTATATCTTTCAGGTTGCGATGGCCATGATGAGATTCTTTATTATGGTGCTTGTGTTTGCCGTCATGAGAATGTGTGTACTCTAGCATAACTTTGGCCCGTGTACCACTTATTCCCATTTTGATGGAAGATTCACATTCCAGTTTAAAACCTGCAAGCTTTAATTTATTCAACTCTTTCCGAAGGTATTCAACAGGAACACCTAAATCAATCAACGCTCCCAGGTTCATATCGCCGCTAATGCCGGCGAAGCAATCGTAATACAATATTTTCATTTTCTATATTTCAGTAATTTTAGCCAAAGATGATAATTTTCTTGCCGGGGAATACTACTTTTTCTTCAGTTTAAAATCGATTTAAGAATCAATTTAAATTAATTCCCTTTTAACAAAAATAGTCAGGAAAAACAGGTTTTATTCACTATTTTTCCAAATAATCAAATTGAATTGATAATGAAACGGAGGGATTTTATAAGAAAATCGGTTGCTGCTTCGATTGCTTCAGGAACTTTATTTTCTATGGGCAGATGGAATCCATTGCTCGCATCGGGCAACATTTCTGCAAAAGCTATCGATATGGTGGCAGTGAAAAATGGTGAACCTGCAGCTATGTTTGATGCTGGTATTGCTGCATTGGGAGGATTGAAATCTTTTATCAAACCAAATCAAACTGTAGTAGTAAAGCCAAATATTGGATGGGATGCTCCCCCGGAACGGGCAGCTAATACTAACCCGGAGTTAGTGGGTAGAATTGTAAAACTTTGTTTGGAAGCAGGAGCTAAAAAAGTAATGGTATTCGATAATACATGTGATGAATGGACAGCCTGCTATAAGAACTCAGGTATTGAGAAAGCTGTTAAAGCAAACGGTGGTCAAATAGTTAGCGGTAAAGTTGCAGGGAATTATCATCCGGTTGAAATTCCCAATGGGAAAATATTGAAAAAAGCCAGTGTACATGAGCTGATACTTGAATCGGATGTTTTTATTAATGTTCCTGTTCTGAAAAACCATGGTGGAGCCACCATGTCGCTTGCCATGAAGAACCTGATGGGAATTGTATGGGACAGGGGATATTACCATGCCAATAATCTGCATCAGTGTATTGCCGATTTTGTAACTTATCGCAAACCCGACCTGAATATTGTTGACGGATACAGGGTGATGAAGCGTAATGGCCCCAGGGGAGTTTCAGTTGACGATGTTGCCACTATGAAATACCAGCTAATAAGTAAGGATATTGTTGCCATTGATACGGCTGCAACTAAAATATTCGGTATCGATACGGAAAGAGTACAGCATATTGGTATGGCAGAAGAAATGGGGATGGGAACTACCAATCTTGATTCACTTAATATTAAGAGAATAACGCTATAATGAATAACCAGCATTGGTTGCGACCGGTAAGAATTATTATTGCGCTGATTTTTCTGGCAGGATTTTTCTTACTCTTTTCTGATGTAAAAGGGAATTTACCCTGGTTAACTTTTGAGGTACTCACTTCCTTCCAGTTCGTGCCATCATTATTAAAGTTTCTTTTTCTGCCGGGAGTATTGACAGCTGGATTCATACTCATTATTTTACTGACTATTTTTTCAGGCCGTATATATTGCTCGGCATTCTGTCCTTTGGGTATTTTACAGGATGCGATTGCCTTTTTACAGCGCAGGCTGCCATTTAAAACCAAAAGAAGAAAATTCAGGAAGGCTTTAAATTATATTCGTTATCCCGTTTTAGGGCTTTCTGTAATCTCTCTTTTTTTCACCGGAATTCTGGCCATAAACTGGCTCGATCCCTATGCCAATTTTGGCAGGATAGCTTCCAATTTGTATCAGCCGGTTTATATTACAACCAGAAATCTTTTAGCGAATATTCTTATGACTTTCGATGTTTACAGCATCCAGCCCTTTGTACAGAAAGTCTTTTATCCCTTGCCTTTTTTTATTGCATTATCTGTTTTTTTGCTGATCGTATCAATGGTACTTTATCGCGACCGTCTTTTTTGCAATACAATTTGCCCGGTAGGAGCTATTCTGGGACTTCTTTCCAAAATATCATTTCTAAAAATATCGATTGCGAAAACATCCTGTACGCAATGCGGTAATTGTCAGGTTGCATGCAAAGCCAATTGCATTAATATCAAACAGATGAGTGTTGATGAATCGCGCTGTGTATCTTGTTTTAACTGTATTAACGTATGTGAAGATTCCTCCATTGGACTTAGGAAAGCATGGATGCAGCCAGCAATTGAGCAACCATCTCACGATAAAACGAAAAGAGATTTCCTCAAGGCTGGACTCTTATTTGCTGGTGCTTACCCTCTTTTGGCAACAGCCGAAGAGGGTGAAGAAGATCACCCTCGTTTTTGCCATCGCGGGCCTATAAGCCCTCCTGGTTCGCAAAGTATTGAGCATTTAAAAGAGAAATGTGTTGGTTGCCAGTTGTGTATTTCAGTATGTCCGACTAAGGTCTTGCAACCTTCTTTTCTTGAATATGGTTTTACCGGCATGATGCTTCCCCGGATGGCAAATGACATAGGATTTTGCAACTATGATTGTGTTAAGTGTAGCGAAGTGTGTCCAACAGGGGCTATTATTCCGCTTACACAAGAAGAGAAAAAAACCACACAGATAGGGAAGGTATTCTTCAATAAAAATCTTTGTATTGTTGAAACCGATGGTACCGCTTGCGGATCTTGTTCAGAGCATTGCCCCACGCAAGCCGTGTATATGGTTCCTTATCACGACAATTTAACTATTCCTGAAACAAATCCTGATATCTGTGTAGGATGCGGAGCTTGCGAATATGCCTGTCCGGTCGAAAATCCTCATGTGGCAATTTATGTGGTACCTAATAAAGTTCATCAGCTTGCCCAAAAGCCCTTAACGGAAAAAGTCGAAACAGTAGAGACGGAAGAGTTTCCTTTTTAGAAAAGGGATGTTCGTAACTAACTAAGCGAAAATCCTAATATAATTCTTGATAAATAACAAGTGATTTTTTGCTTTAGGAATATTTTACTTTACCTGCTATGTCATTAGTCTGATCGATTTATCATTTAGGCTGACATTCATGGGATCTGGCCTTAACCATTTTGATGTTTTCAAATGAATTCCTAAATATCTTCAGTTGCCAAAAAAAATCAGGGAGATAATAAATATCTCCCCGATTCTGAGAAAATAAGCTAACGCTTATAAAAACCCTAACTAATTTGTCTTTTTCTGCTATTCAAAATATGAACTAAAAGTTTCAAATTCAACTTCCCGATTACGTAATACCAATGCATCAGTAAATGAATGTAATGTGGAATTAAAATCAATAATGTAACTCATCATTTAAAGGGATCCATTTTGTAAACCTCGTTTTTTTGCCCGTTTTGATCTAATACTGTTCCAATCATATAATAAATAAGCATGGAATCAGTTTAGAATATAAAAAAGGATAGACTATCCGCGATGGATGTCTATCCTTTATGCACCTTAAACTAATTCTATAGATAAGAGAAATTTAAAAGAAAATGTTCCCCCGTGAAAAATGACCCGGATAGGAATACATCGAATTAATGTTTTCATAAATAGTTGGTGGTTAGTGTAAAATGTTTTAGTTACATACAAAATATTCTATGCATGTAACTTCCAAATATATTTCCTGCCAAAGATTTACTTGTTATTCCTAAGTAACATTTTATGGTAACTGAGTAACAACTTTGTCTGCTAACTAAAAGAAGATACTTTCGGTACGATTAAACTATTTGCTAATCAAATGGATTAAGTATTTAATAACCAGTTTTCGATTTAGAGATACGACTTATTTAACAATAGAAGACTATAACTTATTATGTTCTTTAACAAATTGACTGGGGGTTTGGTTAAATTGACGGCTAAAACACTTTGTGAAATTAGATGGCTCAGTGTAACCTACATCAAAAGCCACTTCGGCAATTTGCATATCAGTGGTCAGCAATAATGTTGCTGCTTTATTCATTCGTATGGTTCGGATATAATTATAAACGGTTTGATTTGTCAATGCTGAAATTTTCCGATACAACTGCATTTTGCTCATGGCCATATCTGAAGCCAACGAAATAGGATTAAAATCCTGATTATCAATATTCTGATCTATAACTTTATTTAATTTTTCCAGAAACAAAGTATCTGTTTTATTAGCAGCAATAGTAGAAAAGTCCATATTCCCCGTACTAAAAAGTTTACGGAGGTTTCGCCGTTGTGTTATCAGATTTTTAATCCGGGCTTGTAATAACGCTATATTAAAAGGTTTGGTAATATAATCGTCGGCACCGATGTTATAACTTTTTTGCCTGATTTCTTCCGAATGTCTTGCCGTTAAAAGAATTACAGGAATATGACTAGTACGTTGGTCAGTTTTTATTTTACGGCAAAGTTTAATCCCATCCATTTTGTCCATCATAACATCACTTATGATTAAATCGGGAATTTCGTTTTGTGCTGCTTTTAAGCCTTCCTGCCCATTAGGTGCTTCTATTATTCGGTAAAAGTCGCGAAGTTCGTTATTAAGGAATGTTCTTAATTCGGTATTGTCTTCAACAATGAGTACTAATGGTTTTATTGCCGTTTTTTCTTCTTCGTTGTTTTTGCTTTGTTCTTCTGAGGTTGGTACTTCTTTAATATCAATATTATCAGAAACGTTTTGATCTATGTCTTTTTTCGAATCACTTTCAGGTATGTTCTTAATAACAGGTATGAAAACGGTAAAAACCGAACCGGAGTTAACTACACTTTCAACCATTATAATACCATTATGCAAATCAACCAGTTCCTTGGTCAATGAAAGTCCTATTCCGCTGCCGGCAATTCCAATGGGCTTATTATTGCTGACTTGTTGGAATGGTTTAAATATTTTGGACATCGATTCTTTAGGTATTCCGATACCTGAATCCGATATCTTTATTTCCAGGTACTTTTCAAACGTTTTTTGATTTTGTAATTCCAGTAAATTTTTTTCTTCTAGTTTTAAAGAAATACTTCCATAATCAGGTGTATATTTAAAGGCATTTGAAAGGAGGTTAAACAACACCTTATCTAATTTATCCGCATCGAAAAAAGAATATAATTGGGAACATGAAGATTGAAAAGTATAGAACATATTTCGTTTTTCCGCATAATTTTCAAACGTTGCATATACTTTTTTTATAAAATCGATCAAATCGCCATTTGTCCATTCCATGTTAAGGTAGCCTTCTTCAATTTTCCTTAAATCGAGTAATTGATCAATCAGCCTTTTCAATCGTTGTACATTGTTGAGCATAATTTGGTAATACAAAAGTACCTTAGATTGCTCTATTTTTTCGTTCATTAGCGTTTCCAGGGGAGCTGATATTAATGTTAAAGGTGTGCGCAGTTCATGGTTTATGTTAGTATAAAATTGCAATTTCATCATATCCATTTCATGGATTCTTTTGGCATTCATTCGCTCAATTTCCAGTGAATGCTTTTTCTTTTCTTCATTAAGAAAGTACTGGTAAATTTTAAGGATTATCAGAATCAGCAGTAGCGTATATACAATATAAGCCCAGATAGTTTTCCAGACAGGCGGTTTAATGGCAAGGTTTAAAAATATTTCTTTATAGTTATTATAATGACCTGTATTATAAGCTCTGACTCTGAATTTGTAATCGCCCGGTTTTAGATTCGTGTAGGTTATTTTACGTTCTCTGTCCAGTTTGTTCCATGTACCTTCAAGTCCTTCCATCATACAGGTATATTGCAGTTCATTTTGTTGTTTGTAATTCAATGCGGCAAATGCAATTGTAAAGTAATTTTGATTATGTTTTAGAGTAATGTTGTTTAAAAAACTAATGTGTTTTTTTAAAGGTGATCCTTTACCATTTATTTTGACAGGTTTGTTAAATAATCTGAAATCGGTAAAAACAAGATTAGTCTCAATAGGAGGTGGAATAATTTCATTTGGGTTAAAAAATGTTAATCCTTTATTTCCGCCATAATACAATATATTACCTACTTTACAATTGGAGTTAAAAAAGAAATCATTTGATATCAGCCCGTCATCAGTATAATACATATTGAATGAACGATTTGACGGATCAAACCTGCATAAACCGCTGTTAGTACCCAGCCAGAAAATTTCCATGGAATCTTCTGAAATCGAGTTAATAATATTATCAAGAAAACCATTCTCCGAATTGTATTCCTTGAAAATACCGCTTTTTGTATCCAGGCAACATATTCCGCCATCCTGAGTCGAAAACCATAAATTGGATTCATCATCCTCGTTAATTACGAGTATGTTTTTCTCAGTAAGCGATGCCCCATGTTTGTTTTTATATTCATGTTCAAATTTATATCCCTCTTTAGTTTTGATAATTTTATTAATTCCTCCCTGTGTTCCTACCCATATATTGCCTTTTTTGTCTTCGAGTAGACTCATTATTGTATTGTTACTCAAAGAATAATTATCATTTGGGATATTTAAAAAATTTCTTATGACAACTTCGGATTGATCCGGTTTACTTAATTCAAAAGAATCAAGCAAACTCAATCCATTCCAGGTACCTATCCAGATATTTTTATGGCTGTCCTCTAAAAGGCACATTATAAAATCGTTGAGTAATGTATTATTTTCGGGGAAAGATGTAGGATATATTCTGTAATTTATGGTTGTTCCTTTTTTATAATCGTTTTTTTTATCAGGGATAAATTTTATAACGCCTTCCCCTTCTGTTCCAAGCCATAAATTGTCCTTGTAATCCTGAATTATGGCCTGAATATTCATTCCAATATATTCTCCCAGGCAGATCAGGTTTATTTTGGTTGTTGTTTGAGAATTGAGATCATAGCGGATGAGACCTCCACCGATGGTTCCTACCCAGAGAAATCCTTTTTCCGAATCCATTAAAGATCGTATACCCACTGTTAATTCAGGATTTCTATCAGACTTAAATGAATGTGAATTAAATACTTCAGGCTTCAGGTTTATCATGTTTATGCCTTCTTCCGTACATACCCATATAGCACCATCCCTGGATTCACCAATTTGATATATTACATTGGAATTTAATTCTGAATACTGATCGTATTTATTTGAAATCAGCTTTGCTTCATATCTTTGAGTAATAGAATCTAAAAGCGAAAGTCCTACATTTGAAATGCTAAACCAAATTTTGGAATTACTATCTTTCAATACATATCTGGATTGAGGATTTTCTGCCAGACCTTCTATAGTAATATTTTCAAAGGAATTATTTTCTGTATTGAATAATTTCAGGCCGGTTCCGAAACTACTAAGTAAAATCTTATTATTATCGATAAAGGTAAATGCAGAATTTGCTCCATAAGCTTCATACAATTCGATGAATTCAGTAGCTGAATTAAAAAAACCAACATCAGCCATGGTCAAAAACCAGATTTTACCTTCCGGAGATTCTTTTATGTCTATAATAATGTTTGAACGCAGACTGGCATTGTTGGATGTAAATTGGTTTAATAGTTCAAAATTGTTTTTTTGATTTTTTATTTTTTTAATACGGAATAATCCTCTATCTGTTCCAATCCATATAACTCCATTCTTTTGCCTGTGAATACAAATAATCTGGAATCTTTCAAAATTTATTAAAGAGGGACATCGAACAGAATCATACTTGTCGGTATATGTGTTGAAAATAAATAATCCCTTATTAGTCCCAACAAGTAAAATTCCGGGTTCAAATTCAGTTATTGCTTGCACATCGGCTTCAGGAAAACCACTGATACTATTTTTTTCTATGCTGTATTTGTTGAAAGTATTGAGATTGAATTTGTACAGGCCGTTTACCATTCCAAACCATAGAAAACCCATGGAATCCTGAAACATGCAATTTACTCTGTTTTTAGGGAGTCCATATTTCTCATTGATATCCTGGATTACAATTTTATGCCCGAAAACAGGGTTTAACTGTAAAAAGAGAAATCCCAATAAAAGAAGAATATGCCTTTTCATTCCATCCTCAATCTTTAAACATTATTCACCGCAATCCATATACAAACTATATTATATTTAATCTGAGAAATAGGAAAAGGAATATACTTAGATTAATAAGAAAACTTTATTCATTAAAAGTAAAAAATACTTTATTAAATTCCAAATCATTAATATATAGCCGGTTTAGGTATTATAGTTACAATAAAAACAATTCCTGTAGACTTACCCGGGATATTAATTTTGTTACCCGTGTATTATTTTTGTTACGCTATTACATTTAATTATTTCGGTTTAAGAATTATAATTGTTATTAGAACTAAACATTTTTTTGGAAAACGAGAGATACGCTGATTAACCTAGTAATTTTTTACCAAAAATCTAGCATGAAAAGGAACGCCTTAACTGTTCTTGCTTGTTGTAGAACGGACGCTATTTAAAATATAGATGCCAAAACAAGCTTTGTATATAACAGGCAGGATATTTCTGGAAAGTATATTAAATTTTAACTAAATAGCAACATGATGAAATACTTAAGTTTTATAGGATTGCTGGTTCTTCTTTTGAATCCGGTTATGCATGCGCAAAGTTTTGATACCTATATGAATCCGATCATCCCCGGCGATCATCCCGATGCAACACTCACTAGAATCGAGAATGATTTTTATACCACCGGTTCGTCTTTTAATGTGACACCGGTCATTTATCATTCCACTGACCTGGTACACTGGGAAGCTATTGCCCAACCCGTAAAAGCCTCATGGTCAGGTTATGGCGACAGTCCGGGCGGAGGTTGCTGGGGAGGCCATATAGTTTATCACCACGGAAAATACTGGCATTATTTTTCAAGGGCCAATACCATGCATTATACTACGGCCGACCAACCGGAGGGTCCATGGTCCGATCCTATTATGGTGAATAATCCACCGGAATTGCCATATGGTCTGGGATATGATAATTCCATATTTATCGATGATGATGATAAATGGTATCTGGTGGTTAAAAACGGGCAACCGAACGGGGGTATCGTTGAACTAGGAACCGATGGACAGCCGACAGGGGTGGTTTATGATTTGGACTGGTTAAATCCGGCTCCCGACTATCCTTACAGTTGGGCTGAAGGTCCGGTTATGTGGAAATTCAAAGGATATTATTATTATTCATTTGCCCGTGATCTGTCTGGCGGACAAAAAGTAATGCGAAGTGAAACCCTGACAGCCAATGAGGAAGATTGGGAAATGCTCGGTGATTTTTTTGATGAAGATGATCCTCTGAAAGTTACATCGTTGTTTACCAGTCCAAACCATGCTTCTCCGGTAATTATGCTGGATGACAGCACGCACTGGATCATTCATCCGCTTTATGCCAAAGGTGAATGGATTGGACAGGGGCGACAGGGACTCATGAACCAGGTAAATTACGATGAAGATCTCCAGCCGGTAGCAGATTACCCGGTTGACCGATATTTTACGGCGCCGGTTCTTCCCAGTAGTGGAATACCCTGGATGGTGCCTAAATCAGACTTTTTTACTTTAGAAGAACTCAACCCTGAATGGTCCCTGCTCGGCTATACACCAGATAATACATGGTCGCTAACGGACAGACCGGGTTGGTTGCATTTGACTCCGAAAAGTACTACTAACCGGAATACAGTCATTAAAAATGATGGTGAACACAATTATTCGCTAATTACACGTGTCGAATCAAACCCGGAAAGTGAGAATGATCAGGCCGGACTTTGGTTGATGCGTGGAGATGAGACCAGTTTCCTGAGGTTGTATAGGACCCTAAATGAATTCAACCGCGATGTGATCGTTTTCAGTTTTGATGATGAAAGCTACGAATTGGTCAATTCCTTTGACAACATCTTTTGGTTGAAGATTGTAAGAGTTAATCACGTCATAACAGGCTATGTCAGTCAGAATGGTGTTGATTGGGTTCGGGTTGGAGGGGAATTCAATATTTCTTCCATCGATTCTTATTCCGATTTTAGCACATTTACCGGTACCCGTCAGGGTTTGTTTGTCGAGGGTAGTGACGCCTATTTCGACCTGTATATTTACCGCGATGCCTATTCACCCATCCTGGTCGAGTGTCCCGCAAACCAGTTTGGAACGAAACGGACTACCAAAACAGACGGTATTTTTCAGCTAGACAGCATTCACAATAACGACTGGGCACTTTATGCTGGTGTCGAGTTTGGAAATGATGAATATAGGAAAACACCCAAAACCATTGAAATTATAGCTTCCTGTGCAGGATCGGGAGGAACTGTAGAGGTTTGGCTCGATTCCATAGCTGACGGTACCTTGATTGCAGAATGTAATATCACTCCTACAGGTGACTGGAATACTTTTGAAGTGTTTAGTGCAGAAGTTGCACCTGTTGAAGGAAGGCATGATGTTTACCTGCATTTTAAAGGAGAGGAAGGAGGAAGGCTCTTTATCCTGAAATGGATACAGTTCACCGGTGAACATGCTCCTGAGGCCCTGAAAGCTTGGTTATACGATGATGATACCCTTTTTTTAAGACTAAGCCAGCCAGTTCTAACACCCTTACTTCCTTCAGGATTGAGCATAATGGCTAACAGTACAGAAGATATCTCCGTTCAGGATATTGCCTTGGGTGAAGGAGATTCCACTCTCCTGGTAATAACACTTTCTGAAGAAATTACACCCACCGACGAGCTGACACTTTCCTATTCATCAGGAACCATACAAAACAAGGCCGGCATTGACCTTTTCCCATTTAGCGATTTTACTGTTGATAATCGTCTGCCGGGTTCCATACCACAAATCAGACTAATCGAAACAAGAAATCGGGGAGATACCCTGTGGATGTATCTGACTAAGAATATGAATCCTCCGGATGGTTACTCCGGCAATTTTACAATCGCGGTTGATGGAGGAGAATCTATATCAATACAGAAAGTAGGATTAAGTAATTCGGATTCTTCGGTAGTATTTTTAATGCCGGAAAACCGAATCTACTATGAGGATCAGGTCACATTGAGTTATAATGGTACACTCTTTGAAGCTGCCAATGGAGGTATACTGGAGACTTTCAATGCCAGTGAGATATTCAATCAGGCAGATGGCTATCCCCCCCAGATCACAGGTTCATCCTTACTTATGTTGGGGAGTGAATACAGGTACATCGATATCAATCTTGATAAACCTCTGATGAATATTCCAGATCAGAAAGAGTTTTTTTCTATCAGTCTGAATGATGAGCCGGTAACTATTCATTCCCTTTCCATCAGCAATAACCTGCTTACCTTTTATATTACACCTTCAATTCAGTATGGGGATATAATAACATTGAGTTATTCTGCAGGTGACATGCGTACCAGATATAACGGAAGGATGGAAGATATTAGCAATTATGAAATACCCAATACCATACCCAGCCAGATTGATGTGGCATTTAATATAGACGCTTTAGAACCGAAAATATTTCCGAATCCGTCACATTCGGAAGTGCAAATCAGATGGAAAACCGGATTTACCGAGTTGATCGTTTTTAATATGGAAGGAAAAAGGCTTGTAGTAAAAAATTTTAACACACCTCAACAAGAGGGATCTGTTTCTCTGGATTTCGACTCAGGTGTTTATCTTCTAAGTTTAAAGAACGGGGAGGAAAATCTCTTCAGCTTACAAAAGCTGATCATTGAGTAGGTGATTCTGAGAAAAGTATTACCTATGGAATAGACGATACAGATTTATAAGTTTGATATATTTCAAAATAATAGGTATAGCATTAAACCTGTTAGCGCTGAATCAATTCTCCGCCGATCCTTCCTTTAACAAGGGTATTTGATGATAAGGTTATGATTTTTATTCAAACTCTTTACTGTCTGCAGATGGGAAGGGACGATCAGCTTGCATAGTATAATCGAGTTTTTTTAACCACAGTTTATTTTACAAAAAGTTTTATAGCTAGTGGCCAAGTTGTTTTGAAATATAAAGCGATAAAGAAATTATAGGACCAGTTTTATCCCAAAGTAGGAAAATTCTCCCGATGTTACCCTGATACCATAATATGTTACTCACAGACATGCGCTAAAGACATATTAATAAATACTTTTAGCCATTCAGGTGAGAGAAGAATATAAAGCTAAAGCAGACTAAAGTGCTATTGCTGTTTTAGCAAAATAAATTCTGAAAATCGTTATTTGGGTTTTGAAGGATATGTCTTCTAAGTCAGAATACCGATGTGTCAATATATTGAAAGGGAACATGAATTTTGTACACATAAATAACCCTATAAATTATATAGAACAACATTAATCACAAACTAATTATTTATCCTATGACTAGAATTATTAAACTTAAAAGATTGAAGCATTGTAATCTATTCCAGAAAGGGACGGTTTTAATGCTTCTCTTATTCCTATTCTCGGGATATATGTATTCCCAGGAAAGAACAATAACAGGTACTATTGTTGATAATACCGGTGCTCCTTTATTGGGAGTTAGTGTTGCAATTAAGGGGACAACCACCGGAACAATAACTGACATTGACGGGAATTTCACCCTTAAAGTCCCAGGTAATGATGCCGTACTTGTTACAACATATATCGGATATGCCGATCAGCAGGTTGCGGTTGGAGATATGAGTGAAATTAGAATTGTTATGGAGGAAGCTGTAACAGAACTTGATCAGGTTGTTGTTATCGGTTATGGTACTCAGAAAAAGAGTGACCTGACGGGTTCAGTAGCCTC
>CAZQCO010000085.1:0-15074 GCA_964592225.1 uncultured Bacteroidales bacterium | reverse complement strand
GTTCACTGGTTATTATTAACCGCAGCTTCATAATTCTCGCGGGCCAACTCAAGAGCTTTCAGTGCTTCTTTTAATGCATGGCTAGCAGATTTCTGTAGCTCCGTTCCCTTGTCTATGTCCTTTTCACCGCTGGTAGCCTCTCTTGTAAGTTGTTTGATCTGATCATCGTAAGCCTTACTATCGGCTTTATACAGGGCATCCAGGTCTTTCAGGTCGCGCTCTGCCTGGGCTGCAATTTCCGGTTCCCCTGATTTAATTAATTTCCTGAGTTGTTTACTATTCGACATATATTCCTTTTCCAGTAATTTCTGTTCTTCTTCAATGCGCGCATACTCTTCTTCTGCAACTTCTATCCGCTGTTCG
Organism: uncultured Bacteroidales bacterium; assembly: GCA_964592225.1. Taxonomy (GTDB): domain Bacteria; phylum Bacteroidota; class Bacteroidia; order Bacteroidales; family UBA10428; genus UBA10428. The sequence goes on along the minus strand of CAZQCO010000085.1, from coordinate 14,711 downwards.
CCATAAGTTATCAGTGAATCGGCAATAGCCAATTTGCGTTCCGCATCCGCAACTTTGGCTTCGGCCCGGCTTACTTTATCAAGCAGCATTTGAAGTTTTGCTTCATTTCTACTGGTTTGTGCTTTGCCAATGCAGGATATTACAAGCATGAGCATGATTAGTTTAATAAGCTTGTTATGTTGAGTAATTTTACAGATGTTCATAGCATTATTTTTAATAATAGTAAGATAAATTACAAAAAAGAAACCACAAACCTATATAGATGTCCTGAATTCTATTTGATTCTGATTAAAATTTTTACTGTTTTTCAACAGGCAGATTAATTATTTACTGCTCTTTTCCAATGCATACAATCAATTTGCGTTGATAGTAGCTGGTAGATTTAACATGTAAGCAAGGTGTTGGGTGAACATCTTGTTTCTAATTCAGTATAGGAGGAAATACCAAATAAAAAAATTCCACAGTTTACACTCCTGTGGAATAATTAGCTCAGCAAGTGCGTGATTAAAATCTTACACCCAGTCTGATCCCTGAAGAAGAAGAAAGGTAGAAACTCAGGCCAGTGCCCCCTTTAGTGTTAGTGATGTCGTCCATTACGGTATCATAGTATTTTCGGAACCTTAAGCCTGGTGAAAATTCCGCACCGACATATACATTTCCGAGTAAATAATAATCGAATCCGAAAACTGCATTTAATCCAATACCCAAATTACCATTGCCATTGGGATTTTTAGTATTAGTGACAACAGTACCTATTTTCACTTCGCTCTTTTCTGAATAGTTAGTTATAGGCAATTCTGCTCCGATATACCCAACAAATTTCTCGGATCCAAATTGCTTTTCGATCCCAGGTGAAAACGTGATACTGGTAGATGAATTTTTAATATAATCATCACCTTCGGCATCGGTAAAATCTTTATCGCTGTTAAAACCCATACCCAGTTCTAAGCGGACAGCTATATCGGAGGCCATAAAATACCTGCCCTTTATATTGGGCATCTGAAACATTGCACCGGCATTTGCATCGAATAATGCAGCAGGATTTATATTGAAGTCGAGGGTATATTTACCTTTTGCTTCTTGGGCAGTTAAACTGCAGTAGGCAGTTATGATAACTCCCAGTGAGATGAATATTTTCTTCATGCTTGCTTTTTTTTAGGTGTGCCTACTCTTTGGTTTTTCAGCTGCTACCCCTTACTCTGTTAAGGATTTTCAGGTAACTCCGTAATTCACTAATAAATCATGAAATTAGCAACAAATACAGTAACGGAGAGTATTTTGAAAAATTGTTTTTAACATATAATCAACCAATACTTAGAAAAGAGCCAAGATTATTAATTCCGTATCTTCAACACTCCTGCTTGTTGTCTTCCTATTAAAAAGTTCTGGCGAACATGAATAGCTTTCAACTTCATTCTCTGGCATATAAACTCTTGCCGCTTAGTGAAGTAAATTACTTTTCCGAAGTAAAAAATACAGGTTTAAAAGTTAGCATCATCCATGCCCAGTGTAAGGGAACGTTTGATTCGGCTGTACTTTCCTGGATAGTGTATAGTGTTTGGGCAGCCTTTAGGATAGAGTACCCAAGATCGATTGTAATTTCATCAGTGGCCTTAAAACTCAATTTGAAGTCAATTTCCGAGCCCAGGTAACTGTCAAGTGCTGAGTAGGGAGGGGTAACCGTTTCGGAATCCCATACCTTATTTTGAAGAGCAAAATAATGGTAGGTACCCAGTATCGATAGTTTGTCATTAACTTTACAATTTGTTGAAAAATAAATATCAATTAATCCTCCTCCTCCTGTGCCTGAATTTAGGTTCGAGAACTGGTCCATGTCACCGTTAAACGAATGTCTTGCCCCATACAGGTTATCGAACCGGTGATCGGTTTGCAGGTAGGAAGAATCGGGACTGAGAGCATTCTGTCCCGATATAATATCGGTTCCAAAGGTAAACCTGAAAGAACCGGCCGAAACGGCTCCATATCCGCTTAAAAGAAATGCTGATACTGATGCACTGTCCTTGCTGAGGCCTGTCTGATAGTAACCGTTGCCGTTAAGTTCAATAATTTCATTACTCAATGTAACTGATATGCCCATGGTGTTTTTAAAGAATATACCATCCACCATATTCGGATTTTGCAAACCGCTGAGGATATAAAGTCCATATATATCTAGCGTTTTAAAAAATTCTTTTTGTATATAGAGGAAGTTCAGGGTTTTTAACTTATCAGTAGAGTAGAGTTCCTGAAAAGTAATTTCGTTATTGTTATTGTATGAAAGTCCGGCATCGCATCGGAAAAGGCCTTTATAGGATACTAAAAGGGCATCGTACGACATACCGTGCTGATTCCAGTTACGGGCTCCCAGCAAGCGCTGATCGCCATATTTAAATTCCTGCCTCCCTGCTTTAATACTGAAATCTTTGTAAAGATTGTATGAAAACCAGGCCTCTTTCAGATCGATACTGGCAGCGTCGCCCTGTATACCGGTGGAGCTATATTTTTGCTCGTCGCCCCATACACGGGCATCCTGTATTGAAAGGCCAACACTGTATTTTTCTTTCTTCATATTCAGTGCGATACGGCTTCGCTGGCTGATAAAGAATGCAGCTCTCGAACCGCTGTCGGGCAATTGTTTATAACCATACCTCATCTCGGGACGTGTTCGTAGTTCCCCGATTAAGGTTGTCTGAGCAGTACTGTTTGTGTACATGAAAATTAAAGAGCTTATCAGAATAGGTAGTATTCTTTTCATAATGAGATAATAATTTAATGTTGGTAATATGGTTAATTGAAGCTACCTCTCAGGTAAGCTTTTGTTAGTTCGTTTTTTGGATGGGTAAAAAATTCTGTTGCATCACCCTGTTCGATTATTTCGCCGAGGTACATAAAAATTATATAGTCGGCAATGCGCCGTGCCTGTCGCAGGGCATGAGTAACAAGGATAATAGTGTAGTGGTTTTTAAGTTCAACAAATTTATCTTCGATAGCCTTACTTGATAATGGATCAAGTGCCGATGTAGGTTCATCGGCTAATATGATTTCCGGATCAACTGCCAGTCCGCGTGCCAGGCACAAACGTTGCTGCTGGCCGATGGAAAGACTACTGGCCGGTGTATTTAAGCGATCCTTAACTTCCTCCCAGAGGTTAGCTTGTTTAAGGTAATGCTCCACCCGGAGTTTCAGGAATTTCTTACTTCTTCGTCCGCTGATCCGCAAACCATAGGTTACATTCTTATAAATACTCATAGGAAGAGGAGCAGGACGCTGTGAGAGCAATCCCATTTTACGTCGCACGTCATTTATATCGGAAATACCGTTATAAATATTGATTCCGTTCAGTTCAATTGCTCCGGAGATGATCTTTTTAGAATAAAGATCGGTAAGCCGGTTCATACTTTTAAGCAGTGTTGTTTTTCCACATCCCGACGGGCCCAGTATAACGGTTATTTTTTTCTCGGGAATACTGCAATTGATATTCTTAAGAATATGCTCCCGTTCAATTTTTAAGTCAAGGTTTTTTACAACAATCTTATCTGCTTGCATAGCGAATTATTTAATATCGTTCTTTGAGTAGCGAAATGAAATAGCCCTGCCGGTAATGCTGATCAACAAGATTATCACGGTCAGTACAATAGCGGCTGCATAGGCTCGTTGCTGAACTTCGGGTATAGGACTGCTCAACTGAAAGAAAATAGAAAGAGGCAGGGTGGCAGCAGGTTGTGTAAGCGATTTGGGTATATTGTCGGTAAATCCCGTAGTGAACAACACCGAGGCAGCATCACCGATTGCCCTTCCGAAGGAGAGCAATATCGCCGTAGCTATTCCTGGCATGGCCTGTCGGAGAAAAACTCTATAGGCAGTTTCGTATTTTGTCGATCCCAATGAATAGGCTGCTTCGAGCAAAGTATTGGGAATTGTCTTCAAAGCCTCGTCCATACCGCGAATCATTATTGGCGATATGAAAAGTGTAACAGTTACTATCCCCGCCATCAGGGAGGCTCTGAATCCAAAATAAATCATTATAGTGAAAGCGAAAGCACCGTATACGACCGAGGGTATACCCCAAAGTACATCGATGAAAAGGCGGATCGTATTTTGTAATTTTTGATGTTTCTTAAGATGAATGTTAAGAAATAGGGCAGAGGGCAGGGAGATGATCAGGGATAGAATTGTCGAACCTATGGCAAGATAAAGCGAGCCCAGAATGGCATTCAGTATACCACCTTCACCACCGAAATAATACCCTCCCTTTGGTACGCTTGTCAGAATTTGCCAGTTAAGCACCGGCAGACCTTTCCTGAATATTGTGAAAAGGATCAATCCCATTACCAGGATTATAATTCCGCAGGTAGCCCGCATCAGCATGATGAAGACCTTCTCCTCGTTTTTTCTGTACTTTCGGCTGCTCATAGTCTACAGATTTCGTTCAAGACGATAAATAGATACACGCGAAAAGAAATTGAAAATGAGTATAGAGGCAAAAAGTATCAGAGCCGACATCATAAGGGCCGAATCGTACAGCGGTATCGACATCATTTCACCGTAGTTATTCGCAATTAGAGCTGGCAGAGGATATACGGGATCGAACAATCCATGTGGTATTTTGGCTACATTTCCGGCCACCATCAATACGGCAATGGTTTCACCAAAAGCCCTTGAAATTCCCAGACCGAAAGCTGAAATGATACCCGGTTTGGCTTTTCGCACCAGTACATGTTTTATTACTTCCCACCGGGTCGCACCAAGCGATAGGGTAGCCTCTGTAAGTTCTATCGGAATGGTACGGAATATCTCGATCAGGATATTCAGGATAAAAGGAATGATCATTACGGCCAGCACAATACTGCCCGTTATCAGCGTGTAACCTGTTGTCTGAACATGAAATTGAGGTGCAATAATATCAGATATAAAAGGCACAATTACCAGTATACCCCAAACTCCATATACTACCGAAGGAATTCCGGCCAGGATATCGATAATAGGCTGCATAATTCGCACCAGCTTAACGCCTGCGTACTGGGTGAGATAAAATGCTGTTAAAAGACATATAGGGCCCGCTATCAATACAGAAAGAACTGTGATTGAGATAGAACCGAGTATAAAGGGGAGAAAGCCAAAATTTCCTTTGCCTGGCTCCCATGCTGAAGTAAACAATAATCTGAATATCGAATGTTCCTGTAATAATGTTGCTGATTTGAAACCCAGGATAACAAGCATTACAATAGGAGTTAGCAGGACAAACGACAATGTGACTATCATCAGTATTGTGTTGTAGCTATCGAGAATTTTTCTGTTGAGCCTCCTGAATTCCATGCGGGAGAGATTATTGTTTTTCAGAGTTTACACTGTGTGGCTTTTGATGACAGGGAGTTTCTGCATTCACTCTGTTTCTATAATACCCAGTGTCAGACGTGAATTTTGTATGGTTGTGGAGTCAAGCTTTACGTATCCCGCTTTGGTAATCATCTGTTGTCCTTCGGTGAGGATATACCGGAGAAAACTGATTATTACTTCATTTTCAGGTATTCCTTTCGATATGAGGTAGAGATCCCGGGCCGGAGGTGCCGGATACCTTCCATCCTGTATGGCAGCTACAACGCCGTCCATCGTGCCGTAGAAATTTTCTTCAGCATCGATAATTCGGTTTTCATTCAGATCGATGGGGATCACTTCAAGTCCTTGAGATACCTGATTAGTCTTAAGGTTGTAGATATAGATAAGGTTGTTGAAACCAACACCAAATTTGTCTTTTTTTACAGCATCGGCTATACCCGGATCGCCATAAACGCCAATCCCTTTCAGATTTTCCTGTTCTCTGTTGAAATAGGAAGCCCACATGGCTGCAGCTCCACAGGCATCGGAACGTATATAAACATTAATTTTATTTTGTGATGTAATGCCTTCAAAATCGGACCATACCATTTGTTTGTCAGCTGTAAATAATTGTAAAAACTGGCTTTTTGTAAGTCCTTTTGCTAAAATTTCCCTGAGAGCCGGATTTTCCGTGTTGATGGTAGGAAATACGGCATCTTTTGCTACGGCCAGTTTCCACGCTCCTTTAGCAGTTTCCTCTTCACTGACTTCTCTCGAAAACATGGCCAGATCCACCATTCCGGATAGTACATCGGCCATGCCCTTACCGGCACCACCTGCACTTATATCGATATTAACATGGGGATGTAACTTTTTAAATTCCTCGGCCCATGTTACGGTTAGTGGATATAGGGCAAAGGCCCCCGAAATACTGATATTGCCCTTAATTTCGTCTGCATTAATATTGTCTCCGGTCTTTTGTGTGGAATTCTTGCATCCTGAGAAAGAGAGTGTTATCAAAAAAATAATGATAAATACTACTGAATGTTTTTGGTGTGTTGTTTTCATAGGGTAGTGTTATTATGGTACAAATTATTTCTTATACCTCAGTCATTACCAAGGCAGCTGATACTATAAATTTCGATTTTTAATGTACTTATTACCGGATGTAACTACTAGCCTGCAAATAATTCTGTATGTTGGGCAGGTGTAGTAACAACAATTTTACTGTGTATTTCGATACCTGCTTTGCTGAACAGAATTCCCAGAAAACTATTCTCAATGGCATTTCTCAGGCATTCTTCCAGATATTCGGATTTTGCACTGCTTATTACTCTGCACTCCATGTGAAGAGCAAAATTAGGATGAATAGTTTTCAACATCTCAATATCTACATCGGTTGTCAGTTCTTGTATCGCAATTGACCGATGGGATATTTCTTTTTTAAGTTCGGCAGTTACACATCCGGCAAAACCCATAAGTACAAGGTCGAGGCAATTGAGCTCATAATTATCCTCACGGCTCAATGGATCTGTAACAGCAATATTCAGGTATTTGCTGTTATTCAGGACATAGTGGTTTTCACTAATCCATTTTGCAGTAGTTTTCATGATCATTCCTCCTTTTTGTAACAAAGTTATGACATTGAAAGCCGGGGGGAATCCGATAAAATACCTAAAATTCACAGTACGTATTTAGGCGTAGGTAATCTGAAAGATGTGAGATATGAGATGTGAGATGTGAAAAATTAGATATTGGATACTGGTTGCTAGGTGCTGGTTGCTGGGGTAATGGGTAATGAATAATGAATAATGAATAATGAAAAATTAGGAATGGGTATATCAGGCGCCCAGAACACTTAACACTGAATACGGAACCTATACAAATTTCTTAGCACCAAATAACAGCATGGCAGCAGGATTTCTGGTTATCAAAAGGTTATGTTTATAAAAGCTTTTATCAATTATTGACTTTGGGTGGGGTGTATTATTTTAAAATAAATGTTATGCAACAACTTCCAGAAAATAATCCTGAGCTATAACACACAGTTATAAAACATTTGATTGTCAGTGCTTGCCAGACAACAGCAGGCAATCTTTTCCTTTTAAAAACTACAGGTCCAAATTAGACCAGATTACCGCACTTCTTTCGTAATGACGGAGTTTTCTGGCATTTCGTCATTGCGAAGGAGTGAAACGACTGCGGCAACCGAAGCCCAAAGGACAAGCTCGGCGAAGCCAATCTAGTCTATTTAAAGACTGTATACAGGTTAATTCCTAATAATAATTTGACTATTTATAATTGTACGTTGTTTCACAATTTTTATATAATAAATCCCTGAAGGCTGATTTGTTATATCAAAAAAATTATGTTCTTGTTTTAGGGATTTTCTTGATATAAGTGTACCCTGGCTATTAAATATTTCAGCATAAATTTCATAGCCTGGTGTGGAAACAACCACATTAAATAAACCCCTGTTTGGATTTGGGTATAACAGGATCTCAGTTAGGACGTTTCGATAAGAAGGCACAGAAGATACAGAAGTCGTGAATTCACAATCAAGAAGAACTCCTGAGTTAGTAGGAATCTCATCTGCATAATCAAACAACCTAGTTATTATGGGGAATGGAACAGCCTCACCATTTGTTAAAACGATAGCACCTGTTTTGTGCTGTATATCAAAATACATTTCGGTTCTTACACCACGATCTGCACCATCATGACCCCAAAGAAAATAGTCTCCATAATTGTAATTTTTGAAGATTAATCCCTGGTGATTAATTACTGAACCAGGAACCATATCAGATAAAATTGTGTCAACAGTAGATGAATCTAATATCCTTGTCTGGTTAAAAGTACCCTTATCAATATACAACTGCATAAATTTGGCAAGAGAGACAGCTGTTGTTCGAAGCTGACCATCAGGATAATCCGGAAAACAATAAAGGCCACGGTCTGCATATTCACCATTCCTATAAGTATAAGGCCTTGCTATCAATGTTGTATCAAGTCCTGCCAGAAACCAGGAAGTATTATTCATGCATAATGGAGTGAAAATGGTGTCATTGCAATATATATCAAAAGGAAAGCTACTAATGGATTCAACGAGATATCCAAGCAAGGCTACACCAATATTAGAATATGCCCAATTCATGCCTGGTGGCCAGTTTTCATAATTGTTTTCTGAATAGTAAGAACCTCCCGGGACTAAATATTCTGATAAATAGGTTTGCAATTCAAGGGGTGAATCACCATTATAATAAGGCATATAAGTCCAATTATCATTTATACTTGAAGTATGTGTCATCAACTGTAGGAAACTTATAGGATTATCAGGATAATTTGGATTGCGAACAACAAAGGAGCTAAACGTATCTATGCTATCCCGAAGAGCAAAACAGCCTCTTTCCAACTCGTTGATTATTGCAGTGACAGTAATTGTCTTACTCGTGCTGGCTAGCATAAAAGTAGTATTATGCCCTACTGGTTGGGCTGTTTCCAGATTAGCATATCCAAAATATTTTTCATACACTACATGTCCCTCTTTGACCAGAATAGCAGCACATCCGGGGATATGATTTTCGAGCATATATTCATCAACGAATTCGTCCACCAAATTTGACTGAGCAGATCCATGGTTGAATTGAATAATACAAAATACAACCAACAAAACTCGGATTAAGCTGATTTGATTAGCAGGCTTTTTCATAGTTATTAAATTTTTTCATTACCGTTAAGTTTATTATTGTTGGAAACAGATAGAAAATGGAAGGACAATAGTATTATGACTAACAGATAATTAGAGGCAAGTTACTGAAAATTAATAAACTTACAAAGTTTTTGCAAATATATACCATACGTACTGAATCTACTATCTTAAATGATAAACCAAATGCTTGGTAGATTTCCAAATTCATCGGCTCAAGCCAGTAACAGCTTACTTTATCTCTTTCGTTTTGAGTAGTTCCAGCCCGTCGTCATTGCGAAGGAGTGAAACGACTGCGGCAATCTAGACTATCTTATGTAAAAAGCTTTATGCTATTAATTAAGCCAGATTACCACACTTCACTTCGTTTCGTTCGCAATGACGATAACCAGCGCCCAGCGCCCGAGAACAAGCATCAAATAACAAATTACGGTTCACAGCTCACGCATCATGAACTACCCATTATTAATTATTCATTCTTAATTTTTAATATTCCCAGCACCTGGCACCCAGAAACAAATCTCAAAAAACAATTTACTGATCACGGATTGCGAGTCACTAAATTTCAATAACCCCGTTCTTAATGGCATAAATAACCAGGCTGGCTGTATTTTTCGATCCCGTTTTCAGAAGCAGGTTTTCGCGGTGTTTATCGACTGTACGCTTACTTAAAAAAAGTTGGTCGGCAATTTCCTGGTTCGATAATCCCTTACAGATATAAAACAATATTTCGACTTCTCTTTCGGTGAGGTCGGTACCTTGCTTAATAATTTTTTTGCGGTTAATATTTTTTATAAGACCTTCCATAATCTCCTGAGAGAAAAAACTTTTCCCTTCAAAAACATCGTTTATAGCATTTTGTACCTGCTCGAAACTTGAATTTTTCAGCAGAAATCCTTTGGCACCGACTTCGATCATCTGCGTATAATAACTTTCATCGGCATACATCGACAGAGCAATAATTCGCAATTCAGGCTTTAATTCAAGTGCCTTCTGCGTTGCCCTAATTCCATTAAGTACGGGCATTTCAATATCGATCAGTACTATATCGGGATTTACCTGCTCCAAATTATCGATGAACTCCTGACCATCGGATGCCTCATGTATCTTACCGATGGAAGGCACTTTAGAAAGCAATAGTCTGAGGCCTTCGCGAAAAAGATTATGATCGTCGACCAGGTAAATGCAGATTTTTTCGTTCATGCCGGTACAATAATTTTTAGGTTAAAGCCTTCTTCAGGATGACTGAAAATATCGATACTCCCGTCTAGTGATTTTATCCTTGAGTGAATGTTGGAGAGTCCCATACCCGATGATTCGCTTTCAGCGGCTTCGACGTCAAATCCAATACCATTATCGGAATAGATCAGTTCCAGTTCGTTCTTGCGGTAAAAAATATTAATATCTATTTTGGTGGCAGAAGCATGTTTGATAGTATTGGCAATTAATTCACAGATGATCCGGTAAATGAAGATTTCCGTGTCATAATCGAATCTTTTCTTTTCGATATTGGAACTAAGACGTATATCCAGATTTTCGCGACTGCTAAACCGATCCGTAAAGGTTTCGACTGCTTTATTCAGTCCGAAATTCTTTAGTATATGCGGGCTCAGGTTGTTGGATATTTCTTTTACAGCTGTAATGGCTTCATCAATGTTTTGTTCGGTGCGTTCAATGATTTCGAGGTTCGACGAATCAATTTTCGTTTTATCGATAGCGCTGACCGACATTTTTACTCCCGATAGCAAGGGTCCCAGACCATCGTGCAACTCTTTCGAAAATTCCTGACGGGACTTTTCTTCAGTCCGTATAATGGCCGAAAGCACCTTTGATTCGTTTTGCTTCCGAAGTGAATCAATACGCTCCTGGATATTGAATATCTGGCGGATGTAAATAACACCGACACACATCAACAGGGAAATCAGCACGGCCATCCAACTGCTGATCAATCCGGTCTTTAATTCTTCCGTGCTATGGAATATCTGGATGAGTTCATAGAACCGCCGGGCAGCCATTAACAGGAAACCAAGTGTTATCAGTATCCAGGAAATATTATATCTTGTACGTCGGATGAGGCTGATAGCTATCGCTGCTGCAATAAACTGCAGGATAACTGAAATGAACAGAGCGATTTTGATATACATGACGAATCACTTAATTCTGTAAATGTAAAAAAGTTTTTGCATGAGTGGTTTAATCATTTTTAAACGGACCTTTGCCGACACAAAACTGAGATCCCAAAGTGAAAAATAGTACCGGAAAAAATTACGATGAACACTTTTAGTCTATTCTCTTGGATCATCTTCCAGAATGGAGTAATGATAATTATCCTTCCATTCCCCACGGATGGGAAGTATTTTTCGAAGCAGACCCTCGCGCGTCATTCCCGCTTTTTCAAGCACTTTGATCGACCGTACATTTGCGGTAGCTACACCTGCCTCTATTCTGTGAAGTTTCAGCATTTCGAAACCAAAGTGAATAAGCGCTTTGGCGGTTTCTGTACCGTAGCCTTTATACCAGAAGGAAGGAGAGAGGTTGTAATAAATTTCCCCCATTTTAAATCGCTCGACTGCCATTGTTAATCCTGCAATTCCCATAAATTCCCCTGTTTCCTTATGCCTGATGGTCCAATTGAAGAGTGTACGTTTAGCATTCGATTGGTTCTCAATCGAAGGACGAAATACTTCGCGTGTAACCTCAATATTTTCAGGTATGCCGATTGTATTAAATTCATCAACCTCCGACATGGATTCAAGTTCATATACAGATTCCAGATCGTCCCAGCTTATTTCTGAGAATAGCATGCGGTCTGATTCAAATCGGGTTGATAGCTTGTTCATAAAAGATATTTATTGTGGACACTTGGTTCTGAAGTTATACATTTGATAAGGGTCTTAGATTTGGAGTGTCTAAAATGTTTAACGTTTTATTTATTCCAGACGCCCTTAGCATTTTCCTGCTTTAAAAATAGGATTTTGAAGTGAATCCCCAAAATGAGTGATACTATCTCTTATCACGGTAAATACAGAATGCAGCATCGCATTTGGAACAGGAATACCCTCTGTTCTTAACATCAGTACCAATACCCACGATACCACTAACTGATTTTATAGGCATCATCAGGGAAGAAGGAGTAAGGCTTACACCGCAGAAATTTTCCATCATTGAAAACAGAGCTTGCTGATCGGAGACAGGCCAGTTACAATAGCCCGGGCTGTATCGGTTAGTGGTTTTCAGTCCCGTTTTTTTCATGTCCCTTCCGATTTCCAGATGAATGCGTTCTGCCAGACTCTCGGCAATCTCTGATCCTACCAAGTCAACAATGTATCCCTCCAGTGTATGTCCTTCGCTCATGAGTTGCTTTGACAGTTGTGGTAAGCTTTCGCCACAGGTACAGATAAAGAAAGCCACACTTGTACTTTTCCTGAGCGACTGAGTTACTATTTTGCCCAGGGAGAAAGTAATATTGTTAACTAATAATTCACCGGTTTCAGTAACGAAATGAGGATTTTCATGAAGGGTATAAGTGGCACAGGGTTTACTAAGTTCAATGCATTTTTTCCGGTATAATTCGATTTGGTCCAGCAGATACTTGTCCGCTTTATCGGGGGGAACCTGCAGCGATTTCAGGATATTTCCTGTCTTGACGGTTATAGAACCCGCATCAATCGAGATAGTTTTGGAATGTTGAGCTTTTAAAGCCACAGTGTTTATTTTTCCGGATTAAATACCGTACTCCGAAGGGATGATCTGGTTTTCAATCTGAGGTAACATTATTTCAATGAATTTATCTTCCACAAGAGGTATTTCACTAATGTTACGTTGAAGCATATCGATCCATATCAGTTCTTTTTCATCTAATTTAAGCAATCCTTCGGATAGGGCCTCAATAATAATTTTAAGACCGGAAGAATCAGGCGACAAGCGAATTCAGGTACGTGACAGCTCCCTGCGGATCGGAAGAATAATTATCGGCCCCAATTTCGTTTTTGAAGTCTTCGTTAATAGGCGCTCCTCCAATAATCAGTTTGGTTTTTGGGTATTCTTCCTTTATTTCCTGAGCTATGGTTTTCATGCTGTGCATAGTAGTGGTCAATAAAGCCGAAAGACCCACTATTGCATCGGGATTATCTTTAATAATTTCTCTGAATCTTAATGAGCTGACATCAACTCCCAGATCGATCACTTCCCAGCCGGCACCTTCCACTATCATGGCTACAAGATTTTTACCAATGTCATGTAAATCACCTGCAACTGTACCAATAACAAATTTACCTTTTCGCCGAACTGCACCCGATTGAAAGAAAGGTTTCAGATGTTCCATGGCTGCATTCATAGCTTTAGCCGAAATAAGCATCTGAGGAACAAAAATCTTCTTCTCAGAGAATTTTTGCCCTACTTTTTCCATGGCTTTTATTAATGCTTCATTAAGAATATCTGCGGGTTCTATACCCTGATCAAGAGCCACCTTGGTAAGTTCATAAGCACCATCCTGTCCACGCATGCTGGGAGGGAAGGGAGCTGCTTTATTTACTTTACCAAACTCTACACATTCAAGGATTTTATCAAGCAGCTGATTATTGTTCATTACAATTGACTTTAATTTGACAAATAAAAGTTAGCAAAAAAAATTGCATACAATATTTAACCTGAATTGGAAAGGCTAGTAAACATTGTTTTTCAAATATATAGGTTTTTTCATTAAGTCAAATTGACTATTACTGTTTTTTTTGAACGATCTCTGCGATTTTCCTGATATAGTAAGGCGTTTTACAGCAGCAAATACCAATGATATTGACTCCGGTATCGATAAGCAATTGAATAAAATCAGCCATTTGTTCAGGGATTTCACGGAATATAGTTTTACCATCGCAATATAATTTTCATATATTTATCAAGCAAAAATTATAAAAATTATGACCGATAAACAATGGAATGATCTTGTAAAGATAGTGAACGGGGAAAATTCAGGACCCCTGCCAGTAGGATTTATTATTGATTGCCCATGGTTACCTAACTGGTACGGGATCAGTATTCTCGATTATTTTACCAGCGATGAACTTTGGTTAAAAGCAAATCTAAAAGCTATTGAGACTTTTCCTGGCGTGACTTTTCTTCCGGGTTTCTGGAGTGAATACGGAATGTGTACTGAACCTTCGGCATTTGGTGCCAAATGTATATTCTGGAAAAATGAATTTCCTTTTGCAGAAAAAATAATAAACGACCCGACCGATATCAATAGTCTGAAAGTGCCTAACCCTGGAACAGACGGTCTTCTTCCCTTTATGCTTAACCGGCTGATTAAAGCTCAGCCTACCATTGAAATTACCGGTCACAAAATTCGTTTTTCAGTTTCGCGCGGACCCTTGAATATAGCTTCCTTTTTAATGGGAACTACCGAGCTGATGACTACAATGATGATGGACCCTGATGCAATTCATAAGCTGTTAAGAGTTATTACTGATTTTCTGAAGGCATGGCATAAGGTACAATGGGAAGCTATTCCTTCTATTGAAGGAATTATGATGCTGGATGATATCGTTGGTTTTGTGGGAGAAGAAGAATTTATGCAGTTTGGATATCCCTATTTGAAGGAATTATATGATGTAAAGGCTAAAGTGAAATTATTTCATAACGATGCCGATTGCACCATGTCGATCAAATATTATCCTGAATTGGGCATAAACCT
>CAZQCO010000084.1:0-15437 GCA_964592225.1 uncultured Bacteroidales bacterium | reverse complement strand
TTCACTCCTGCAAATTACATTTTTTAACCTGAAAATCAAATTATAAGAATTATTTACAAAGGAATGTATTGATTTAAAAATATAAGGGCTAGTTAAATTTATACAAGGTTTAAAAAAATGCATAATTTGTGTTTATATTGACTCTTCCCTAATTTTGAATAAACGAAGGATAATTGAAAAAAGATCAATTAACAGGTATTGTACTTTGCGGAGGAAAAAGTTCGCGCATGGGTGCAGATAAAGGGCTCTTATCATATAAGAATAATACGCTGATTCAAAGCGCTATCGAATCTATAGAACGGTATTGTTCTGATATTCTTCTTAGCACAAACAACGAAGCATATGGTACGTTCGGATACAAATTAGTAGAAGATCGCTATAAAAATATCGGACCCCTTGGCGGGCTCTCACCACCAAGTCATCAATCATGTACGGCACACAATGAAATACCTCGCAGCAAAGCTAACGAGGTTGTTCATAGTAAAATTATATTACACCCCTTTTGGGGTGTTTTTTTTATCTTAAACAAGTATTTTTTCTAATTTGTGCAGCGAATTTTCTTATCATTCGTCTATATTATTGATTATAAGAGATGGAAAATAATAATCTTGACATTCAAAATTTGATCAGGGAATGTATCAGGAACAACAGAAAGGCTCAACTTATACTATATAAGCAATTTTCAAAAAGCATGTATAACACTTGTTTAAGAATGGTAAAAAATACAACTACAGCTGAAGATATTGTTCAGGATGCCTTTTTATCTGTTTATCGTTCACTTAAAGATTTCAGGCAGGAGGTTTCATTTTCTGTCTGGTTACGAAGAATTGTTATTAATAAATCTCTTGATCATCTTCGCAAAAAGAAGAATTCTATCCTGGAATACTATGACGAGATAAGAGATTTTCCTGATATTACCGGTGCTGAAAATGACAATGATATTAAAGCTTCTCGTAAAATATTAGTCCAGCATATCAAGGAAGAAATGATGCTCTTACCTGATGGATACAGGGTTATATTTTCAATGTTTTACTTTGAAGGGTACGATCATGAAGAGATAGGTCAGATACTGAATATATCAGCTTCCTCATCACGGTCGCAACTCACACGGGCAAAACAGCGAATCATCAGAAATATTAATCAAAAATACAACCAGAATGTCGGGTGATAATTTTTCCGGAATAAATAATGCTATACCCGAAAGTGATCTTCCGGGCGGGCATTTAAAGAGGTTTGAAAAGAAACTGAATTCGACATTTGTGATCAGGTCACGTCTGTGGATGTATCAGCGTATTGCTATAGCTGCATCGGTTGTCGCATTTATTGTATTGTCAACAATAGTGGCTATAAACCTGGGAGAATTGAAAACACAAAAGACCGTGCTCTATAGCATTTCTTCCGAACTATACGAAACAGAGCTTTATCTGGCTGGCGAAATTGAAGAAAAAATGGAGATACTTACCGCCAGCAACTCGTTCGATAAAGCAATACTCGACGATATTCGTGAAATCGATAAATCGTTTGATGAAGTAAAAAAAGAACTTTTCAGAAATCCTTATGACGACAGATTGATAAGTGCTGTGATTGAAACTTATAGGGTCAAACTGGATTTGCTAGATGAAGTGCTTTTAAAGAGCGCTAATAATAATATTTGAAACTGTTAAAACCAAAATAAAATGAAAACATTTAAAACTAGTACAATTCGCATTCTGTTTCTCCTGCTTTCGATTTATTTATTTGGTCAGGTTAGCTTTTGCCAGGATAAACAAATCAAGAAATTTAATAATGAGTATACAGCCCATAAGAACACTCTTCTTAAACTGAACAATAAGTATGGTAATATCGATATCAGGGATTGGGATAAGAATGAAATTACCATTGAAGTCACTATTCTTCTAAAAAATGTCAGTAGCCAGAAAGCTGATCAAATCTTCGATAAAGTGAATATAAATTTTTCAGAAGAAGGCGATGTAATTATAGTTGAGACAGAATATGATGAAGAGTTTTTCCGGATAGTAAATAAAGATCAGTTTTTACAGGAAAAAAAGTTTGAAGTCAATTATTTAGTAATGATGCCATCCTATGTAAAAACAGATGTAGTTAATAAATATGGAAATATCTTTATCAGCAATTTAGCATCACCTTCAACGATTCAGTTAAAATACGGTTCACTGAAAATTAACCAGATCGTCGCTAAAGATAAAGATCATATGGCGCTTGTCGAATTAGCCTATTCCAAAGGTACTATAGAGGATTGCGAATGGCTTAAAATTCTGATGAAATATTCACAGTTAAGTGTTCAGAAGAGTAAAGCACTCATTATCATCAGCAAATATTCCAAGCTCGATATTGAAGAAGGAAGCACCCTGATCTGCGAATCAAAATATGACGGCTACGACATAGGAACTCTGGCTAATTTTGTTACCGAAGCACAATATTCAAATTTCCGTGTCGATGAAATAACAAGAAAAATCGACCTTGAAACCAAATATACCGATGTTAAAGTAATGAAAGTACCGGCTGGATTTGAATCCATAGACATCGAAAATAGTTATGGTTCCGTAAAAATTATTATCGATCCTTCGGCATCCTATACATTAAAAGGGTATGCCAAGTATGCAAAGATTAATTATCCTGATAATAACAGGGTAAATCGTATCCAGGAAAATACCGAGCTATCTGTAGAGGGAACCGTCGGAAAAACCGAAAAAGGATCGGGGAAAGTGAATATCGAAACCAAATATGGAGGTATCAGCCTTTATTGATAGTCTTTCGAACCACTTTTTCCAAAGCCGGATTATATACTATAAAATAGGGATTGTGCAAGTCGCTTTTATTGTAGGATAAAGGTTGAAAATTCGAAATTTCAATTACCGATCCTCCTGCATATAGTACCACCGCATGGCTGGCTGCAGTGTCCCATTCCATCGTAGGCCCCAGACGCGGATAAATATCGGCACTGCCCTCAGCTATCATGCATAGCTTTAGTGAACTTCCAAATGAATTCATTTCACCCACAGGTCTGTACTTTTTCAGTGTATTAATAAACTGATTGGTCTCATCGGAAAGGTGCGAACGACTTGCCACTATTCTTAACTTTTTTGAAGGTTCACCCACCGAAATTGGAGATGCGTATTTTCTTAATTTTTTTTCAGATATCCCGATGGCTTCTGTCAGTTTAAAACTGCCATGTTTCTTCGATCCAAAATAGAGAAGATCCAGAGCAGGAGCATAAACAACACCAAGAATCGGTACACTGTCTTCAACTAAGGCTATGTTAATGGTATATTCGGCTCTTTTATTTATAAATTCCTTCGTTCCATCGAGAGGATCAATTAACCAGAACCTGGTCCATTTCCTTCGGATCTCATAGGGATCTGTTTTGTTTTCCTCACTGAGTATGGGGATTTTAGTACTACTTAGATAGTCATTTATTATCTGGTTCGATTCCAAATCGGCCCGGGTGAGAGGTGAATTGTCATCCTTCACCACCACGGTCATCTCTGTATGGTAATACTCCAGTGTTTTTTTTCCCGCTTTAAGTGCTGCTTCCAGCGCCATATCCAACAATTCCGAAAATTTAATCATGTCACAGGTATAGTAAAGAAAGTATGGTTATAGTGGTTATCATATACAGCAAGGTAAGCGGTGCTCCTATCTTGAAAAAATCCTTAAATAAATAATTGCCCGGACCATAAACCATAAGATTGGTCTGATAGCCATGGGGGGTCATGAAATTGGCTGCCGAGGCATAAGCAACTGTTAAAATAAAGGGTGTCGGTGAAAGATTAAGGTTACTGGCAATGGTAAGCGCAATCGGGAAAATTATACCTACTGAGGCTTTATTGGTTATATAGGCAGCCAGTATCGTTGTAATCAGATAAATACCGAAAAGCACCCCTACTCTACCAAAGGGCATAAATAGTGTGATGAAGGAATTAGCTATCAGGTCGGCAGCCCCTGTTTTTATCATGGCTGTGCCCAGGGCTAGCGATAAAACTATTATAAGCGCCAGATTATAGTCAAGGCTTTTGGGAAGCTCCTTGGGAGTAGTTAAACCCATTATCATACCCACTACTATCAGTATCAGTAACCCGATAAACAGACTCATTAAATGCATGGCTGAAAGGGCAACGGCTGCTATTAATCCTCCCAATAAAATATAGACTTTATAATTTTCAATCTTCACAAAATCCTTAACCCGCGAAATGAAATAGAAATCCTGCGATGATTGTGTACGGCTGTTAAAAGCCGTACCTGCATATACAAGCAACACATCGCCGGCTCTCAATTCAACATTACTCATTTTATTGGTTATCTGCTCCCCGTTACGATGCACGGCGAGAACAGCAGCATCGTATTTCGCCCTGAAATTAACTTCCTGAACCTCCTTACCTATGAGTGTTGAATTCTGTGATATCACAATTTCAATTACTTCGGCTTTTTTAGCGCGTGCAAGCATTCCTATCTCCGAAACCACTAATCCTGATTCGCGATCGACCAGATCGGCAATTTTTTGTGTTTCTCCGGCAAATACCAGCACATCATCTTCCATTAACCGGGTGTCCTTCATAAAAACCTGAATTGAAACCGAATCCCGAATAATTTCAACCAGCATCATGCCTTTCAGATCCTGAAGATTGGTTTCTCCAAGTTTTTTACCTATAAGATAGGATCCGCTGCGAACCCTGGCTTCGATGAAATACTTACGTGTGTTAAGAAATCCCTCCTCATCAGCAGGCGATTTTCTGTCGGGAAGAAATTTCTTGCCTATCAGAAGAACATAGAGAAATCCAATAAATACCATGGGTATCCCAACGTAAATAAAATCAAACATCTCCAGTTGCCTGAGATTGGGTATAATTTTCTGATCCTGAACCATACTCGCCACTATAAGATTAGTCGAAGTACCAATTAATGTAGTAGAACCCCCGAGTATTGCAGCATATGATAAGGGAATTAGAAAACGCGAAGGAGCAAAATTTTTGCGTCTGCACCAGTTATGTACATAGGGCATCATAATGGCCACAAGGGGAGTATTATTCAAAAACGATGAAAATATGGCCACAATGATCATCATACGGGTTAAAAATCCGTTATAACTGCGGGCCGTTCGAAAAAGCCTATCGAACACCCTTTCTATTACTGCGGTTTTTCTGACCATATCGCCCCATACCAGAAGTAGCAGAATAATGGCAACCTGAACATTCCCAAGTCCGGCAAGAATTTCACTGGCCGACAAAATATTAAAAACTCCTAAAAAAAGTATGGCTAGAACAAAAGTAAAAGCAGGACCAAATAAATCGGTATACAGAGAATACAGAATAAAAAGAATAGCAATGAAAACCAGTATGATATCGAATGTCAGCATGCCTTCGATGAATTGATCATCCTTATAATCTCAATGAAATTAGGGTAACGAATGTATAAAATATCTTTTGTTAATAAAAAACAAGTTTCAAACTATATACTGATACTAAATATGCTCAATAACTTATCCCATCAGGTTTCTGTCAGCTAACGAAAATCCATGCGAATTATTCCCTTGTAATCAAATCAATAAACAATTTTGTACACTTATAATTGGGACTATGATCAAATTTCATAATTTTAACACGAATATTTTTCTTGCCTTAATCCACTATAATCATTCGTCATTATAAATATGAAAATTCTTTAACAATAGAAATCAGTATGCAGAAAATTTCAGATTTAAAGCCCGGCCTTATATGGAAATATTTTGAAGAGATACTTGAGATCCCCAGGGCATCGAAGCAGGAAGAAAAAATATTACTTTACCTTGAAGAATTTGCAAAAAAACAAAAATTATCCTGCAAAAAGGATAGGAAAGGCAATATTCTTATTTCGAAACCTGCTCATTCAGGCTTTGAAAACCGTAAAAAAATTATTCTCCAGAGTCATGTGGATATGGTTTGTGAGAAAAATGAAGGTATACAACATGATTTTACTAAGGATGCGATAAAAGCGTATATTTCCGAAGGATGGATTCGGGCAAATGGTACCACACTCGGAGCAGACAATGGAATTGGAATTGCTGCCCAACTGGCTGTTCTCGCTGATAAAACGATAGAACATGGCCCACTCGGATGCCTGTTCACTGTTGATGAAGAATCGGGGCTTAGTGGTGCAATGAATATTGGTGAGGATCTGATAGATGGAAAGATTCTGATTAACCTTGATTCAGAAGATGAGGGTGAACTATTTATTGGTTGTGCCGGTGGTATTGAAACAATTATATCATTACCTTATAAAACAAAGGAGTTGAAGCACGAGTACACAGCTTTCGAGTTCAACATCAGGGGACTTCTCGGTGG
Source organism: uncultured Bacteroidales bacterium (assembly GCA_964592225.1). Classification (GTDB taxonomy): domain Bacteria; phylum Bacteroidota; class Bacteroidia; order Bacteroidales; family UBA10428; genus UBA10428. The sequence continues at coordinate 9,102 of CAZQCO010000084.1, read as the reverse complement.
CCATTCGGGCGATGATATCAATAAAGGACGAGGTAATGCCAATAAGATTCTGACCCGTTTTCTCTGGAACGCTCACAGGAAATTCAAGATCGGATTATACGAATTTCAGGGCGGAAATCTGAAAAATGCTATACCCCGGGAAGCCAGAGCCTGCTTCGTTATTAAGAATTACAAAAAAAATAACCTGCTCGAATATATTGAAAGCTATAAGAAAATGGTTGTTACCGAAATAGAGGTAAACGAACCTAATCTTGTTTTTGAATGTTCCGAGGTGACCTTACCCCGGGAGATAATGACAAACAAATCGATCCATAAATTACTGAATACACTGCATGCCTGCCCGAATGGTGTTGTAGAGATGAGTCATACTATTTCCGGTTTGGTTAAAACATCCTCAAATCTGGCATCTGTTAAAATGGTAGGTGAAAATAATATTGAAATTATTACCAGCCAGCGCAGTTCCATGGAGAGTCTGAAGCAAAATGTATCCGACCGGATATTCAGTCTGTTCCAATTGGCCGGATGTCGCATCGTTCAAACAGGCAACTATCCCGGATGGACACCCAACACAGATTCTCCCATTCTGCAGATCTCAGAAAAAAGTTATCTCGATTTATTTGGTACATCACCAAAAATTAAGGCCATTCATGCCGGTCTGGAATGCGGATTGTTTTTAAAAAAATATCCTGATCTTGATATGATCTCTTTCGGCCCCACTATTAAAGGTGCGCACTCACCCGATGAACGTCTGGAAATAAAAACAGTGGATAAATTTTGGTCTCTGTTGCTCGAAGTGATGAAAAATATTCCCGGTAATTAATTACTATTCTACCGATTCGAAATCTTCCTTACTGACTCCGCAAACAGGACAAACCCAGTCATCCGGGATGTCTTCAAAAGAAGTTCCCGGAGCTATTCCCCCGTCGGGATCGCCTTCCACCGGATCGTACACATAGCCACATACTGTACATTGGTATTTTTTCATACAACAATTGAAAAGAATAAGTTTGGTAATACTTTCAAGTGTCTTATCTAAAATATTATTCCGCAAAAAAGCTAATTTTTTTTGAAACGTCCATGTAATAATATAAAATATTGTTAATACCGAGGAAAATAGAGATAATTGCCTGTAACTTTTTTACATAAAATTAGTAACACCATAAGTGATTGATTTGTATTTTCTTACTTTTAGAACTCAAATTCAGATTGTAATATGTCTATTCAGAAAATAATCAGCGATTTTCAGCCTATTTCACTTAAGGAGATGGATTCAGTAAGGTTGCTTAATCGGATTGATACAAAATATATTGTAAGTCTTGAACTACTACCTCAAATTTTAGAAGAGATACAACCCAATTACAAGTCATTGGATATTAAAGGAGAGCGTGTGTTTTCCTATAATTCACTTTATTTCGATACACCAGCCAATTACATGTACCTGGCACATCATAATGGCAAACTCAACCGTTATAAAATCCGCTTCCGGGAATATATTTCCAGTAAATTGTGTTTTCTTGAAATAAAATATAAAAGCAAAGGAAGCAGAACCATAAAACACCGGACCACAATTGAGGCCATTGAGACAAAACTTTCGGAAAAATCGAAAAACTATATCGCCAAATATACTCCGTTTAAGGATGGTAATCTTCACCCGATGATTTACACCGAGTTTTCAAGAATTACGTTGGTCAACAACCAACTAAATGAGCGTGTAACTATCGATTTAGATCTAAAGTTCCGTAAAAATGGCTTGTCAACAGAAACCGGTAACATAGTTATTGTAGAACTTAAACGGGATGCTGCGGCCGGACAATCGGAGCTGATAAAGGCTCTCGTACAGTGTGGTGTATACCCGAAAGGTTTCAGTAAGTATTGTATTGGCAGGGCAATAGTTGAAACAGACTTAAAAAGTAATAATTTTAAGGAACGAATATTAACAATTAATAAGATAAATAATGGAAATTACTTTTACAGGAATTTTCCTCGCATCTGAGGTATTCGGTATTGAATTGATCGAAAAGGCAGATTTTTTCGAATTGATTGTAAGGTTTGCATTTAACTTTCTGGTTGTTTTTGTTGGTGTACGATGGTTATACTATCCGATAGCAAAACGCAAAGATTACCTTTTTACCTATATACTGATTAGTACCGTGGTATTTCTCCTCTGTTTCCTGCTGGAGAATGTAAAACTCCAGTTGGGATTTGCCCTGGGACTGTTTGCTATCTTTGGCATTATCCGTTACCGAACCGATGCCATTCCCATCAAAGAAATGACCTACCTCTTTCTGGTTATCGGTATATCGGTTATTAATGCATTAGCCAATAAAAAAGTCAGCTATGCCGAACTTGTTTTTACAAATCTCGTACTCCTTTTTGTTGCATTTTTACTGGAACACGTTTTTCTATTAAAGCACGAATCAACTAAAACTGTTCTGTACGAAAAGATTGATCTGATTAAAAAAAATCGAAGAGAAGAATTGCTCCGGGATCTTGAAGAAAGAACCGGATTAAAAATTAACCGGATAGAAATTGGCCGTATCAATTTCCTTCGTGATACGGTGAGAATAAAAGTATATTATTATGAAACCGATCAGGAAGCCATTTTTCATGAAGATGATTACGGAACAGGAAGCAATAACAACGATATTTAAAAAAAACCGGGCTTCAACCCGGTTTTTTAATTTCCTCTCCTTTTGCCAACGTATTCATTTGTATAGCAAGTAATTCCTGAGTACAGAGAGTGTAACACAGAAGCGTCAGCAATGAAAAGATAAAAAGTATCTTTTTCATAATGGTTTGGTTTTTATTGAACAATAATGCCTAGAGAAAGCAATACTGAATTTACTTTCACACCCTGTCTCTCTAGATTCGCTTTATTGATCTCAAAGCTTTGCTTTCCTTCTACTATAACATAATTAAGACCAGCACCCGATTTCGCCAATCCGGGTTTATCGGTTATTAAAACTATTCCCTTACCTATACACACACTCCCGATCTCATCCATTTTTACCGAACGGTTTTCAGGAATATAAAGAATATGACACGCTGTGATTTCCGATGGAACATTAAACTCTTTTATAACGATAGACTGGGAGCCCACTTGTTTCTTACTGGCAATTATCAGCAATTCCTCTTTAATGGTTGATGTACCAAAAATTCCAATAACAAAATTGCCTGTTTGCTTTTCCACTGGCCATTCAAGGTATTTAGTGAAATTGTACATGAACAGTGCTTTAAGTTTGGTATCCTGTGAAATACCCGATAAGGCAGGCAGAAGAAGATACAGGAGAAGGAATAAGCACTTTCTGATCATGTAATGATGTAGTTTAGATATAAGTGACTTTTTTAAAAGTTATGAGATTTTTATAACACATTTTTAAATTAAACATAATTTAACATACTATTCAAGGCGAAAGGAAAAAATATTTTCGAAAATTAGTAATACACAGAATCGGATGTCAGGCAATATTCTGTGCGGTAAAACGGAAGTTACTTCAGCAACTATTTATTGAAGTACAGATATCTGCAATAATTACGTATGATGAAATCACACTTTCACTCAGAAGCCGGATATTATTTTTTACTGATGCTCAGGCCGCAGAAGATCATTAACTGTTTTTACCGGATTAAATGTTTCCACAGGCACCTCGATGAACAATGTGCTCCAGTCAGCCATAGAACCGTTCCACAATCCGGGAAGTTCAAGTGCTTTAAGGTCCTTGCCGTCTTTCGATTTGCGTGAAATAAAACAGGTTTTCTGATCGACATAATCGGACAGATGAAATTTTTCTCCCTTATAGGATCTGGTAGCACATACCAGGTCGACCGGATTAAAATGTGTAGCCTGACTAAAAAGAGTTGTCTGCGATTTATCCTCTTTATTTACCTGCGATGATTCGATAATCTGAAGTGAAATATCACCCTGGCTGTTGGGCGCCCAAAAGGGTCCACCTCCGGGTTCTCCTTGATTTTTTACCATTCCGCATGCACGCAATGGCCGGTTTAAAACTCTGTGAAAAAGTTGTACCGTCTTTACGACATTATCCAAATCGGGCGGCGAAATGAATTCGTAATTAAGTTGTTTACATATAAAATCATATATTCCCTTTAGAAGAACTGGTGTTGGATTTGAATCATCGAGTTCTCTCAGAAAATGGAAAACCTGCTCCTGAACTTCGAGCAATTTTCCTGCAAGGACTTTTTTATACTCTATGCTAATATCGAGATGTTTCTCAGGCACTACATTATCGATGTTTTTAATAAATATAATATCAGCATCCAGTTCATTCAGATTATCGATCAATGCTCCGTGTCCACCCGGACGAAACAGCAACGATCCATCCGGATTCCGGAAAGGCTCATTTTCCAAATCTACAGCAATAGTATCCGTAGAAGTCTTCTGAATGGAAAAGTCCACGTTGAACACAACTCCGAATCGCTTCTCATAGGTTTCCCTCACTTCTTCCAGCAACTGCATAAATAAATTTTTGTGTACGGGAGATACTGTGAAGTGAAGTTTTACCGGTTTCCCTTCCGTACTTGTATACAGGGCAGCTTCTATCAAGTGTTCTTCAAAAGGTGTTCGCGATAAGGTTCCGTATTTGTGGAATTTCAAAAGGCCTTTGGGAAGGAAACCATAGTTCAATCCATCTTTGTCCAGTAAAAGCTTCAGGATCTCAGTGTGCTTTTTTGAGGTAAGCATGGCCTTAAGCGATTCCCTATTTTTACCGGCAACAGTATCCAGATCGTCATAAAATGCAAACGATCCAAGTCCATCAAAGAATTGTGAGACCATTCTGTCAGATGGAACATCTTCCCGAAGGTTTTTTTCTATATATTCATATAAGGCTTTGAACATCCTGCTGGCCGCTCCTGATGCAGGAATAAACTTCATCTTATCTGTATGAACCGCTGAAGAGTATCGACGAATAAGCCGTTTTTTCTCTTCTACAGAAATCAGAAGTATACCGTCGCCAGGAATAGCAGGGCGTTGCAAATTGATAAACGATATTCCCTTCCGAAAAATATTAAGTTGCCACTCAATTTGTTCATCATTTATTCCCTGTTTTGCTAATTGCTCCCGATCGCTGGCTGAAAACATGTTTTCCCCTTTTTTCAATAATGATCAACTATATACTGTAAGTACCAGTTTTCTGGTACCTCCGAAGTTACGGAATTCACAAAAATAGATACCCTGCCATGTTCCCAGGTTAAGCCGGTGATGAGTAATAGGTACAGTAATACTCTGACCAATCAGTGATGCCTTCAGATGAGCTGGCATATCATCGTTACCTTCCAGAGTATGCCTAAAACGTGAATAGCTTTCCGGTACAAGATCATCAATGAAGGTGGCAAAATCTTGCCTGACTGAAGGATCAGCATTCTCATTTATGGTAATGCCAGCTGAAGTGTGTTTGACCAGAATGTGAAGCAATCCTTTTTCAGGCATATCATCAAATGTTCTCTCGATGATCTGTGTAATCAGGTGATATCCCCGCTTATACCCCTGTAAACTTATTTCCCGTTGCTGAATCATCCGGATTTTGCTTTTGCAAAGTAAGAAATCGATTTATCAAATCCTGTTTATTTAACCAAAAATAACAAGCCCGGTTCTATTCATCAAATAAAACTCATGCAATTTGGCTACCTTTGAAGCTCGCTAAAGTTGAATGAGACCTGATTTTAGATGAAAAAAACCTTTCTGTTTAGTATCTCCGCCCTGATCTTCCTTTTACCCGCTTTATACGGTCAAGACAATAATATAATGAAGAAGGGAGACCTGGTTCAACTTACTGGTCGGTTGCTGGATGAATTGTTACAACCCCTTCCCTATGCGCATATCCTGGTATTGAATAATTACCGGGGTACTATTACCGACCGGGATGGTAAGTTCTCTTTTGTAACACAGGTACACGATAGCATCATGTTTTCATCGCTCGGTTATAAGCGTAAGATTCTGGTGATCCCCGACACGCTCAAGGAGCCTTATCTTTCAATGGATATCATACTTCCTCAGGATACGTTTATGATTGCCGAAGTAGTGATTTATCCGTGGAAGTCGTATGAAGAATTCAAACGTGCCTTCCTGAACCTTGAACTGCCTGATGATGATATGGATAATGCACGAAGAAACATAGCCCTCCTGAAAACGCAAATCATACTTGATGAAACTCCGAATTCGAGAGCCAATTTCAACCAAATACTGGAGGATCAGTACAGGCAATCGTTTAACCGGGGTACATATCCAACCTACCAGGTATTCAACATAATGGCCTGGGCCGAATTTTTTAAAGCCCTGAAACGTGGTGATTTTAAAAAATATAGCCAGCCGGGTGAGTAAGAATATCTTGTTTTTTCGCAATTTTATGGCCTTCTTTGAGTTTTATGTTGATATGCAAGTACGGGATATCACACAAAAGCTTTTAATACTCACTATTACCGGCATTATTCTTATTTTACCGGTTAAAACCGGTAATGCCCAACAATTAGCCAATCTGACCGGGAAAGTGACGGACAGAGAGGGAAATTCTCTTTTTTCAGCTTCGGTTGGAATTGAGGGTACCTCTCTTGGAACAGTCACCGATGAGAATGGAAATTTTACACTCAAGATACCCTCCGGCCAATCCCTCAAGCTCGTTGTTTACTACCTGGGGTATACCACATATACTGAGTATCTGGAGCTCCGGACAGGAGAATCCGTCAACCTTGATATCAGGCTTTCAGACGAAGTCAAAGTACTGGAGGATGTGGAAGTATTTGGAATACGACAGAGGGAAAACACCCTGATCCCTATCGATATTAAATCCATCGCCCAGTTACCCAATTCGAGCGGAAACATTGAGTCTATAATTAAAACACTGCCCGGTGTGGCTTCGGGAAACGAATTATCTTCACAGTATTCTGTCCGTGGAGGAAGCTTCGACGAAAACCTGGTATATGTAAATGATATTGAGATCCACAGGCCCATGCTGGTGCAGTCGGCCCAACAGGAAGGACTAAGCTTTGTAAATCCTTCAATGGTCTCATCCATACAGTTCTCAGCCGGAGGTTTCGATGCCGAGTTTGGCGATAAATTGTCGTCCGTTCTGGATATCCGCTATAAACGACCCAGCGAGTTTGCCGGGTCGGCATCGGCAAGTCTGCTGGGTGGTTCGCTACATGTCGAAGGCTCGTCAGATAATAACAAGTTCACCCATATTACCGGAGTGCGCTATAAATCCACGGAATTCCTGCTGAATACGCTGGATACCAAGGGTGATTATAATCCGACTTTTGCCGATGTACAAACCTATCTTACTTATAAACTTACCGATAAACTGGATCTGTCGATTCTTGGCAACTATGCGGCAAACCGTTTTCACAGGCAACCCACCATGAGGGATACAGATTTCGGAACCCTTCAGCAAAGCTATACCTTCAGGGTTTTTTATGAAGGGGAAGAAAAGGACAGGTTCGATACTTATCTGGGGGCACTTTCCCTTAACTACAAACCTGCTGAAGCAGTATCGCTGAAATTAATAGCCTCGGGCTTTCAATCTGACGAATCGATAACCTACGATCTGCTGAAACAATACTGGATAGGCCTTGCCGTACAGGGTTCCTCTGCCTTGCGCGACAGCCTGGTAAATATTGGTGTTGGCTCACTGCTGGAGCATGCCCGCGATTATCTTTCCGTTACTATATACTCAATTGAACATAAGGGGACATTCGTATCGGATAATGGTATTACCAAATGGGGAATTAAAGCTCAGCAGGAACTTATTGACGATAAGATCAACGAATGGCAATTACTGGATTCCTCGGGTTATTCCCTCCCCTTCTCCGACGAAGAAGTAAACCTTAACAATGTATATCAGTCCTCCAATTCACTCAGCAACTACCGCTATGCAAGCTTTGTTCAGCAAACGCTGAAGGTGGAGAACGATGCCGGGCAGTTTATTCTGACATTGGGAGCCCGGGTACAATACTGGAGCTATAACCGCGAAATTACCATCAGTCCGCGGGGAAACCTGACCTATATTCCCGGAAACCGGCCCAATATAAGTTTACACCTGGCAAGCGGTTTGTATCATCAACCTCCGTTTTACAAGGAATTGCGCGACCGGCAGGGTAATTTGTATACCGAAAGAAAAGCCCAGCGGGCATGGCACCTGGTAGCCGGGATCGATTATAATTTCCAGGCCAGGCGAAGGCCCTTTGTCTTTACCAGCGAAATATACTACAAGCTGATGACAAGGGTGATTCCCTATAAGCTTGATGACGTACGGCTTCAGTACCTGCCCATGTACAATGCCAAAGCCTATGCTGCCGGTATTGATTTCAGGGTTTACGGCGAATTTGTTCCCGGCGAAGAATCATGGTTCAGTCTTTCGCTTCTCCGGACGCGTGAGGATATTAAAAACGATTACATTGTGCATTCCGACCAGAGCGTGGAATATCCTGGGTATTATCGCAGACCCACGGACCAGTGGCTTAACTTTTCACTCTTCTTCCAGGATTATCTTCCCTCCAACCCCAAGTATAAAGTACATTTAATGGTCAATTACGGTTCAGGGCTCTCCTACTCCGGACCCACTGATCTAAGACCTTCCGACGTTTACCGGCTTGATCCTTACCGGCGTATCGATATCGGTTTCTCACGCTTAATAGTCAGGAACAGACATAACCAGGTGGGTGTGAAATCGATCTGGATCAGTGCCGAAATTCTGAACCTGCTCGATGCGCAAAACAAGGTATCGCTCGATTGGGTAAGGACCGTAGAAAGTGAGTTCGGTGTTGATATGTATTTTGCGGTACCCAACTACCTGACCGGAAGAATCTACAATGTTAAGCTAACGGCCAATTTTTAAAGGTTAATTATATTACCAGCATAAGTTATCGTCACTGAATTTTTCTGAAGTGCAGTAATCATTTGTATTTAATTAATTGAAACAAAAGGCTTCGACTCCCTGTCTGTAAACGACAGGCAGGCGCTCAGCCTGACCCTGGAAAAATGTCACACTGAGCGAAGTCGAAGTGGTATTATCTAGGTTTAATAATTCTATGACAAATATGCCCGCCTGGCCGGTCGGACAGGAAATCCCTACGGGATATAACTCTTTA
>CAZQCO010000083.1:0-15505 GCA_964592225.1 uncultured Bacteroidales bacterium | reverse complement strand
CAAGGCATGTGTATGGATAAAAAAAACTAGTATGCGAAAGAGGCGGGGTGAGCCTTCACGGATCAAAAAGTAAATCCTGGTCGTTCATGTCACTATAGAGATATTAATTTCCCCAGATAGTGTGTTGTGAAAGGGCTTATTTTCTCTTAGTAATAACAATGGCCGGGTATTCACCAAATGTACTCATGAATCTTGTATGTCTTTCCTCAATCCGAATCAGTTTATTTAAGATCTGTTTTCCGAACAGCCACTTATGAATGAAGATATCCAGGAAATATTTATTGGTACTCCTCCAGCAATAAAATTCAATATCCTTACTGAAAAAGAAAGACTTTTTAAACCAGCCAGGACTGTGCGGATAAAAGTACAATCTTGGTTTTGAATGAACCAGCCTTACATACATTTTACCGGCAAAGTGTCGTAATATCCTATAGATCTGAATAAAGTTGAGAGAAATATTCATAAACCAACTATGATAAAACCAACTGTATATTATCACAATTTTCGAAGCAGGTTTCGCTACTCTGTACAATTCATTAACCGCTGTTAACTGGTCATTCTTGGGAATGTGGTACAAGGTATGTTGAGAAAGAACCGTATCGCAGGAATTATCTTTGATCGGAATATTGGTAATATCGCCACAAATAAATATTCCTTTCTTTTGGGCAAGCTCTATATTGATCTTTGCCTGAATCAACGCATTTATTGAAATATCAACACAAATTCTATACTCATATCCTTCAGCCAGCGACATATATTCAGGCAATCCTATCGGGCCGGATGCGATATCCAATAAATATTTGCCATTTGTATTATAAAATTTTGCAGCCCGGTTGAAAGAGTTCCTCAGGTACTTCGATGATACCTCGCGAAAATCCACCCATTTGGGACTATCTTCATAAATTGTTAATGAATCTATTATTTTATAGTTCACTTCGTTATAATAATCAAACACACGCTTTTTATCAAGCGACATACTTTCTCTGGTATCGTTTCCTTTGCCAATAAACAGTGCATATTGTTCATGCAGTACTATGATATCATCAAAGATTGGGAAAAAATATTGCCTTGATTTATCTATTAATCCTTTTGTCAGCTTACCCAAATCTCCGAATTCATCTGATATATTATACTCTGAAAACTCTTCTTTAACAATCAGCTCCAACCCATTTTTAGTAATCGGGCACCTTAAATTCTCAATAAATTCCATGTATATTTTTACTTTAAAACAATGCGTTTTTAAACTTACATATAACTTGTCGATATCAATAATACTTTTTCCGGAAAAGTTTCTGATATTACATTTTGAACTCCAATATTCATATAATCCTGATTCATTGGGCGGATTATTAAATGTATCTATTTTCTCTCACCAAAGTTAAGAGCAGGTTAATGATCAGTAATGGGTGATGGAAGTGTGAATAATTAATTAAGTAATTATTCAGTTAAGCAAAACTGAAAAAGAGAGGTCGATTAGCTGCTTTTGAATAAATCAGAGCTAAGACCGGGCCATTCCAGCTTTAAACTTTTAAGCGTTTTCAACACCTCTTTGGCAACATAGTATAGTTTTTGCCAGTTCTTATCGGCCGGAACAATGTGCCAGGGAACCTCATTACATTCCTTAAAGATCCTTTCATATACCTTCAGGTAATCTTTGAATTTTTTCCGTGTTTCCCAGTCACCATCCTTATGCTTCCAGTGTTTTTCCCGGATTTCAACACGTTCCATTAGCCTTTCTTTTTGAGTCTCCAACGAAACATTCAGAAAGAATTTTAATACCCGTGTATCATTCTGCTTCAGTAGTTTTTCAAAATCATTAATTAATTCGTAACGCTGTTCGATCAGTTCCTCAGAAAAATAGCCCTCGACAGAAGGTACAAGAATATCTTCATAATGCGAGCGGATAAAAATCTGTATATCTCCTTTGGCTGGAGTTTCCCTATGGACCCGCCATAAAAAGTCATGTGCAAATTCTTCGGGGGTAGGTTTCTTAAAGCTTCTGGTTTTTATGCCTATCGGATTACAATATTTAAGCAATCCCCTTGTCAGTCCATCTTTGCCTGATGCATCGAGACCCTGAAAAACAATAAGCAAACTGTATTTTTGCTGGGCATACATTTTATTTTGCAACTCGCCAATTTCTTTAAGTATAGCTTTTGTTTCCTTTTTGGTTTTCTCCTTATCCCATTCTTTATTGAAAGTAGGAAAGTCTTTTATTTTCATAATCCATTGATTTTATTGTTCTCTGATAAATTTTCGTTTCGATTAATGTGTAAAATAGTGAAAATCATGCATTATCAGAAGTCAGTAAAAAATTAATATGATTTATATAATAACACCTGAAGTAATTCTATAGTATGTCATATCATATTTCGCTATAACTGGCAAATACACCGCTACGATTAGGTTATTTTTCAATTTGGGATTGATTTTTCTCTTTGCAAGTCATTACAAATCCGGTAAACTGGAATAATAAATTTTAATATTCATTTCGGAACTGCATTATTATATTATGCAACAACAAAACAATATCTTAAATTAGTAGTTGTAAAAATAGCACCCTGTTTTATTTACCAAAATTCAATTCTATGAATTCACTCGAACAACTTAAAAAATACACGAAAGTAGTTGCCGATACCGGCGATTTTCAATCGATAATCGAATACAAACCGGTTGATGCCACCACCAATCCATCGCTGATATATAAAGCAGCACAGGACACGAAATACCACCATCTGATCGATAATGCCATTGACTTTGCTAAGAAAAAATCATCGGGAAAAGAAGAACAGCTAAACATTTGCCTTGATAAACTGGCAGTGAATTTCGGAGTTGAAATATTAAAAGTAGTACCCGGTAGAGTTTCTACCGAAGCCGATGCACGCCTCTCTTTCGATACCCGTAAAACCATTGATAAGGCTAAAAGTCTGATAGGGTTGTACGAAGCTGCCGGCATAACCAAAAATCAGATTCTTATTAAAGTAGCATCTACCTGGGAAGGCATCCGGGCTGCGGAGAAACTTGAAAAGGAAGGAATCCATACCAATCTCACACTGCTTTTCAGCAAAGTGCAGGCCATAGCCTGTGCCGATGCCGGAGTAACGCTCATTTCACCTTTTGTGGGCCGTATTCTCGACTGGCACAAAAAGGACAGGGACGTAGATCATATACTGCCACAGGACGATCCCGGAGTGAAATCGGTTAATGAAATATACAACTACTACAAAAAATTCGGATATAAGACCGAAGTAATGGGTGCCAGTTTCCGCAATACAGGTGAGATTGTTGAACTGGCAGGCTGCGATCTGCTGACTATTTCACCCGATCTGCTCAGGGAACTAGAGGGCAGTCAGGAAGTAATTACACCCAAACTCACTATTGATAGTGCTAATCAATCAGCTGAAAAGAAAACCGATATCGACGAATTGTCATTCCGGTGGCTGATGAATGAAGATGCCATGGCCACTGAAAAACTAGCCGAAGGCATTCGTAGATTTAATGCCGACTTCATGCTGCTCAAGAAATATATAGCAGATAAATTATAATTGATCGTACTCACTTCAGAGAGTAAAAACCTTTCTTAAACAGGAATTCCAGGTATAGATTTTATCGGTATCAAAGCGTATTTTTATAATCGGTTAGCTCAGCCTTAATCAGGTTTCTTTCTTTCAGGTATTGCTGATAATCACTGCTGAACTCAATTCTTTTCTGTATGGCTTGTTCAAACATTTCATCGATTCCCATTAACAGTTCACACACTTCTCTGACAGCATTGTTTTCACCCGATGAACCTGTTATATAATCGCATATGCCGTTTGCTTTGATATAATTTTCTAAAAGCGGGGTGGATTTTCTTCCCACGCAAAATGATAATCCGCTCAATTGTGCAATTTCAATATCGAGAACATCATCGAAGACAACCGCCATATTCTTGTACTGTATCTTATACTTTTCAGCGATTCTTTCCAACGCTTGTTTTTTATCCTTACAATTTAAAAATATGCCATTAAAGCTTTCCCGCTGCGAGAGTTTTATGGCAGCCGGATTATTTTCACCTGTTATTACAAATACAAGCGGTATTTTTTTGTTGTCTAGCCAGCGGCTGAACCGTAAGAGATTAATACCCATGGAATCAACCTCGGAAAACGAACTGCCGGAATCTCCTGTTTTAATGCCTGAGTTAAATACACCATCCCAGTCGAAGATAAAAGCCTGAATTGCTGTCAGATCGGATTTTATCTGAGAAACCGTTCTGAGAAAGACACCTCCAATTGCTGTAAAAGTTTTTTCTATATCCATTTTATCACATCCTGGATGTCGACAATTCCAACCGGTTGATTATTTTCGAGTACTATGATATTATCGATCTTTTTTTCCTTGAATATTTTAGTAATCTCCATCAGTGAAGCATCCGAATTAATGGTAACCGGTGTATTTGATTCCAGTTCGGAAAGTTTGGTGTGAATAACATCTTTAAGCCCGCCTTCAATATTCCTTCTCAAATCACCATCGGTAAATATTCTATAAATTTCACCCTTGTCGTCGTGTATAATTATCGATCCCAGTTTCGACTTTGTCATCAATTCCAGCGCTTCCAGGATAGTAGCATGGTAATTCAGTTTAATATGCTGGGTGCGGGCTATGTCGCTGGCCTTTATTGTAAGTAACTGTGTATGATCGACAAATTGCTTGATCCCGATGTCGGTAAAATGATTTTGTGGCAGTTGCTTCAATACTTTCCAGGGAATGGTGCATACGTGAGCCCCCAGATTTAAAGCATTTCTTACATGTTCAACATGACGGACCGAGGAAAACATTATTTTGGTAGGATAATTAAACCTGTCGACTGCTTTAATACATTGTTCTACGAGCAACAGGGCATCGTGTCCCTGGTCCTGCATGCGCCCCACCAGCACACAGGCGTAGGTAGCCCCGGCACAAAATGCCATATACGCCTGCTGAAGCGTATAAATGAGGTGCAGGTTTACCTGTAGTCCTTGTTCGGTCAGTGTTTTGCAGGCTTTAACACCCTCTTCCGAAACCGGAATTTTAAAGACTGTTTTTTTCTTATCCAGACCTAAAGACAAGATCCGTTTTGCTTCTTTGACTATGTCATCGGATGTTTCACCTAAAGCCTCTACATGCAAAACTTCTACCATTTTGGATAGTTTCACTATTGCGGCATCGAAATCAGTAATGCCCTCCCGGTAGAGGAAAGTCGGAGTAGTTGTTAATCCTGTAATAAAACCCAGTTTATTGGCTTCTTCTACTTCTTCAAATTTTATTGAATCGAGATATAATTCCATGAAAATAAGATTTTAGTTTTTTCTGTATTTTTTTTCAATATTATGAATTTCTAATAAGGGTTTTAGAAATTCCTCAAGTTCATTTAGTTTTATCTGGCTGGCAGCATCGCATTTTGCTACTTTGGGTTCAGGATGTGTTTCAATAAATATTCCATCGACACCGGCAGCTACACCTGCCCTGGAAATTACGGGCAAATATTCTCTCATACCTCCAGCCGGATCGGCACTGGGAATTCCATACTTTCTGATACTGTGAGTAATGTCGAACACAACAGGATATCCAAGCTTCCGTAATTCATGGAAGCTTCTCGGATCGACAATAAGATCGTTATAACCAAAAGTATACCCTCTTTCGGTAATAATAATGTTGTGATTTCCTGTCGACTCTATTTTCTTAACGGGTTTATCCATATTTTCAGGCGCAATGAATTGTCCGTGTTTGATGTTAATGATTTTTCCTGTTCTTGCGGCTTCGACAATTAAATGAGTTTGCATGCACAAGTAAGCAGGAATCTGGATGATATCCAAAACTTCAGCAGCCTTAGCTATCTGCTCCGGATAATGAATATCCGACAAAACAGGTATATCAAAATCGTTTCTGATTCTATGTAAGGTTTCAAGCCCTTCATCGATACCCGGGCCGGTATAAAATGCAACCGAACTCCGGTTATCTTTCATAAACGATGATTTGTAGATAACCTGAATATTAAACTTCTGAGAGATCTCTTTCAACTTTTCAGCTGTTTCCAGCATTACCCATTCTTCTTCAATTACACAAGGTCCGGAGATAAGGAAAAAAGAATCAAAATTCAATTTTTTCATATTGTATCACTTTCCGTATATAATCCAATGCTTACAATGATTGATGGAGCTATACCAAAACTATCAACGCTACTTCCTGTATTAAATTGCTGTAGGCAGTGTTGTGGTAAAATGTATGTGGCAACATTTTGTATGTGCATACTAACTGATAAATGCAAGTACCCAGGTTTCTTTCTTTATAAGTCCACACAAATTTATATATTCCGTCAGATAATTTATACATTAAGCTGTTGTGAAGTCATAATTATACTATGCTGGGCTAATATTATTTTGAGGGATTGTTATTATTTATTAATTTATTCCTCGCAAAAAACGCAAAATAATAACACGCCAAATACGCAAAGAGAATTGAATGAAAATGAATTGTCATATAAAAATAATAGGTGCTGCAATTGAAATACAAAGAAATATTGGCCCGGGATTGTTAGAATCTGCTTATGAAAACGCATTGGCTTATGACCTTAAAGAAATGGGATATAATGTCAAACAACAACTGGCATTGCCTTTCATTTACAAAGAAGTTAAACAAGATGTTGGTTATAGGATTGACCTGCTAATAAACAACAAGGTCTTCATCCATCAAATGGGAAGTTACGATTGAACTCCGTAAGAAGTATAACACAGAATGGGACTTTCTGGTTTGCTCCTAATCTGCTTCTGCAAAAATTTTCTGCTCCTTCCTTTACAGCAACAACAAAAATTGAATCCCAATTAATCCTGGATGGTGAACGATGTGGATTGGTTATTATGGGAACCGAATGGGCCTATATTGCACTGGTCAAAAGCAACGATTCACTTTATATATGCACTTATGAAGGCCTATACGAACGCTGTGATAAAGCCTTAAAAAAAACAGGTTTTGTAGTTGCAATAACCAATACTTCTTATCTCAGAGTTTCGGCTGATACTGAAGGTTTATGCCAGTTTAGCTACAGCAACGACAGTAATCATTTCGAAAATCTAGGTACTCCCTTTAAAGCCAAAAAAGGAAAATGGATCGGCGCCAAGGTAGGTCTGTTTTGTGTGAATCCGAATATAACTGAAAGCAATGGTTATGCAACTTTCAACTGGTTCAGATTCGAATGAGATCATAATATATTTTAAAGAAAACCTTTATCTTTTCTGAAAACAGCAATCGATGATACTTTTCACATGCACAGTTACCGTATTGACATAGTGTAATCCGAAATGTTCCTTATTAAAAATCAGGGGTAATTCCGTGCAGCCTAATACCAGTGTATCAATCGCATATTTTTTAACCATCGATCCTGCAATTTCAATAAATCTTTCTTTTGTCTTTTCGTTAACAATTCCAAGTGCCAGTTCAGAGAATATCTTTTCATGAATATACTCCTGTTCGTTGCTGTCCGGTACAAATACACTCAGGTTATATTTTTTAAAAGTATCAGGATAGAAATCAGCTTTCATGGTAAAACCAGTACCCAGTAAACCAACTTTTTTATTTTTAGTTATACCTCTGCAATATTTGGCTGCTTCATCAACAATGCTGATCATCGGAACCTTCGATTTCCGGCTTAGCTCATCATATACAATATGGGGTGTGTTCGATGCTATAGCCACAAAATCGGCTCCTGCCTTTACTATTTTATCAATCTTTACAGCAAGTAAAGCAACCAACGAGTTCATATCTTTTGCTTCGAGGCACTTCTTCACCTCCTCCATATTAACACTATAGATTATAATTTCAGGTAATTGTCCTCCTGATCGTTCCCTAAATAAATTTATGATCTCACTGTAATACATTTGGGTCGACTCCGGCCCAAGTCCTCCGATAATTCCAATTTTTTTCATGGTTGTTTAAGAAAGAATAAATACAGATATACGCTTTTAACAGATAAAAATACATTTTCAGATAGTAATACACATCAATTTTGAGAAAATATGGAATTGTAAATCTGAAGTTGCTCTATTTTTTCAGCAAGAAGGATGAATAGTTGGGTAAATCTCCGTATCTCACTCCAACCACTTAAGAGCACCTTCAAGAGTATAAAATGGTTTTACTATAAAATTGACCCCCTCCGATTCTATCATCATGGGAAATATTACATGCTTGGGTTTTACCATGATCAGAGCAATTTTTGAGTTGCGGAAAATGTTGTCATACTTAGTATAAAAAATT
This sequence comes from uncultured Bacteroidales bacterium, assembly GCA_964592225.1. GTDB lineage: Bacteria > Bacteroidota > Bacteroidia > Bacteroidales > UBA10428 > UBA10428. The sequence goes on along the minus strand of CAZQCO010000083.1, from coordinate 7,237 downwards.
GCAATGTCTTTTACCCTGCCGTGATCAAACATAATAGTAGCATCTTTGTAATCAATTATGAATTTCTTAACGCCAGGAGGAATCAAGTTATTTTGAATAGCATTCTCCCACGAAGTAATAAAATCGTCGAAGTAAATGTCACCGGAATAAATCTTAAAGAAGATATTATTCTCTTTATCGAATTTAAATTCAACCTTATGCCCCATTTTCCTATTTTAAATAATAAGCTATATTAACTTAACGTAAGATCATTGTTCGCTTAATTTACTAACAAAGCTTTATAAACCAGTACAAAAAAATAAAAGTACTCTGACTTGCGATATCACGAAGGCTTTAATTAAAAAACATTACTATTAACATTCCTTAGAACAACAGTTCCTATAAAATTGTTTCAAATACTGTCTTAAAAAATAAACCTACCCTTTTTTGGTTCACTTCGTTATAATTAATTTATAAACCGGAATATCTCTGTCCGGAACTGATGACCTTGAATCATATAAATAAACAGCTTTTATTTTATCGTAAAAAGTTCTTGAAAACGGGTCGACAAAAATATGCAAACTCTGAATTCCCGATCCTCTGCAAATCGATTTTGCATGTTCTACTAGGTTAACTCCTATCCCTTGTTTTTGGTAATCAGGCAAGACAAATATATGCTCCAGCCAATATCCTTTTTTAATTAACACATCGTCTGAATAAAAATCGTCTAAATTTTCTGTAATTGAATAAAAGCCAATACTCCGACTCTGTATTTTGGCAACATAAACCCTGTTTCCCAAAATATATTCCGGTGTGATGGTTAATTCATTCTTCCATATTTCGTAATAATGCTCTGGATAATTCCATTGTCGTTTGGCCGCAAAGGCGATTTCAGTCAGTGTTGAGGCATCCTGTGTGATAGCTTCAACAATTTTCATTTAGCTACGTTTTTGGATCACTATAAATATCGGTTCTGAATGCATAAAAGTGCATTATAAGTAAAATCTGCCGGATTTCTTCGAAAACCAGCCAGAATAAGAAAAATACAAACGTCTGATAATTAACTTTCACTAATCCGGTTAACGATCAGCTTCATATTACTATCGATTGTAGAACTACAGAGCAAATGATAATATTCCTATTTAATCTGACCGGACAGGAACTTGTAACAGTCTTTGAAGGAAATGTTTATCCAAAGTATTTTGAAATGACATGGGATCTGAAAGATTCCGGTGGTCATAAAATGCCAGCCGGTATATACCTGATATCAATTAATGATATTACAATAAATTCAGTACAAAAAGTTATTATAAGGTAGGATTGAAGTGTAAAGTGAGATTATGGCAGAAGGGCTGGAAAGTTAATATTCCAGCCCTTATTGATTTTATTCGATCATTTTTTAGGCTTCGTTATGTTTATTCTACCTGGAATTTTTTCGATGCCCTGGTGGTTCTATCTGCAGTTCTGATCTGTATACAGAAAATATATAAACCAGCCGGAAGCCCTTCAACAGTCCATGCTAACTGGTGACTTCCGGTAAATTCATCTTCATTTTTAAGTTCGGCGAGTTTACTACCGTTCAGCGAATACACTTCAGCCAGAACATGGCAGGGTTCTGAAGTTGTATACTCAAAGAATACCTGGCCAGTTGCAGGATTCGGATAATTCTTCAGTGAAAGTTCATCAGCTAATACTAAAGAATTTAAACCATTCGGAGGAGTCTCAGTAATTTCCAACGTATCTGATATCAATTCAATGCCATCGCCAGTCCCTAAATTGCGTGTATATTGTTTGTCGGAAGCATTGTTCCAATGTTCGAACACCCCAAGGCTTCCGATCACCGAACCATCGCCCTCAGGGTCATAATCAGTAGTAGCTGGCCAGTATGAAGGATCGGCAGCCTGATACAGAAAATCATCTGCGCCATCCATATAGGGATATTTTTCAGAAGATCTGTCTTTATATTCCTCCAGCAGAAAATCGTAACATACGGCCTGAATAGCCACTTCGTCCTGCGACAGGAATAATGAAGATGGATAGTCATTGTTAAACGGTTCCATCTGCCACTTTTCTACCCAACCTTCCCAGCTTTTTCCGGCCCAGATACCATCGATAATAAAGATCAGCGTATTACCACCCAGCCGGTTATGTCCCATATAATCGACCAGATGCCTGTACTTACCCATACCCGGATCGTTGGCCGGTAATGATGGGTGCATTACCATAGCTGACTGATCTTCAACTGCTGCACCCTGTTCGAGGATTGAACCCTGGTGATTTTTTGCAGTAAGCGTTATGGCCCCTTCATTGTGAGTCTTCAGGCATGCCATATTGATAAAATAGGTTGCATCCATATATTCCTGCGGAATACGAACTGCATGCACACCATCGCTAAATTTAATTACATTGGTATCGGTAGCAATGGTCTGGTAGCGTCCGTTTATGCCCTTTTCATCGCAATAATTCACATTGGGATAAACTGAATGACACATATTCCAATACAGATCATGAAAAGTACGGAAAGGATCGCCCAGGTAAATATCAGATTGGGCAACCCCTACTACTTCAATAAGCTGACGGAGAATTGCCAGCGATAATTCAGGGGTAGCATCCATACGCTCAAAATTGCTTGTTTTTACTGTGCCGGTGACAGAGCTGGCGGAATTGGTAATGTTTATCTTGATATAAATTTTTTCACCACTGGTATACCCAACATCACCTCTGTCATGATTGCTGTTAAAGTAACGAAATATGGCATCCCAGGCATCTACAGGTATTGCTTCGCCTGTCAGGTCGATTAAACCATGAGCCAGCATACTATCGACCTGGGCAGCATCGGTATTCTGAAACCAGTAATCGCCACTTGTATTTGTACAAGTATTATCGGTAGCATTGTTATCCCATACCCATACCACCCGGCCCGGGTGAATCCCGCGTGCAATACCAATCGGATCATTCGGTATAAAAGAGCTTTCATCGACCAGTTGGGCAGCATGCGACCGGATATTGTTAATCGAACCTGATATAAAAATCGTGATAAGCGCCACCACCAGAAATCCAACGGCAGCCATATACCTGGCATCGATAAGGTGGCGTTTGAATTTTCGCAGCACAAGTACAGAAGATGAAATGGAAAGCAGGTAAAGGATAAATGCCGACATTACAGGCGTGGCTGCCCGCATGCAAGGATATCCTGCCCTGGAGGGTTTCGGAATTACCCTGATCAAAAACCACACAGTTGAAGAAATGCCCAATACGAAAAATGATATCCGGGCCGATATCCGCCAACGCAGCATCTTTTGCAGATGCTTTTTCAGTCCATGAGTATAATTGTTCATGTGAAAATTATTTGTAAAACTTATAATAAAGATAGGCTTTTAATCGAATCATTTTAAAAACTAAGAGCGTTAAAAAGCACAATGTAAACATTCAGGATTTCTTAAAAATTCGTTTTTCTTCAATAGTACGATCTGTCATCTATCGAAGTGTCCTCAGATAGAATATGTAAATTGTTTCAAAATTCGTTCCTATTGAGATCATCCACCTTAAAGTACCTTCAATAGTATAAAATGGTTTGTCTATAAAATTTCCTCCCCGCTTCGAGGAACATCGAAAATATTACCTGCTCGGATTACTCTTTTACCAGTCAAAACACATAAAATACATAAGTCTGATAATTAACCCTCACTAATCCGGTTAACTACGGCATTAATTATAGATACGACCCTCTCACGGTTTTCGGCCTCGGCATATACCCTGATCACGGGTTCGGATCCCGAAGCCCGTATCATTACCCACTGCCCCTCACCCAACTGAAACTTATATCCATCGATGGTTGCGACACTGGTGACACTAAATTCACCAAACTCGGTAAATGCAAGGCTTTTACATTGCTCTAATACTTTGTTCCTTGTATTTTTATTCAGATCAAGATCGAGCCGCTCGTATGCAAAAGGACCTGTTAAGGCATAAATTTCTTCCATTAATTCGCTGAGCTTTTTACCCGATTCTGCCAGCCAGTTCCAAATGAGTAGACCGATCCAAATACCATCACGCTCCGGGAGGTAAGTACCTACGGTAATACCTCCCGATTCTTCACCTCCAACAAGAATATTATCATTCAGCATAATGCTTGCAATCTCTTTAAATCCAATTGGAGTGCGAACGACTTCAAGACCATAATGGGCACAAAGCGTTTCTATTTTGTTAGTTGCAGAGAAACTCACTACCACTTTGCCTGTGAGTTTTTTGTATTCGGCCAGGTAATGAATAATCAATAACAGGACATGATGGCTGTCGAGATAAGTTCCGTTTTCATCGAAAAATGCCAGCCGGTCCCCATCGCCATCAACTGCAAAAGCTGCGTCAATGTCGTGGTATTGCCAAATATGTTCTTCAACCAGATGCAGATTTTTAGCCAGCGGTTCGGGAGGAATTCCCAAAAATGATGGATTTACTTCGCACCGGTAAAGTTTGACTCCCGGCATCAGTTTTTTAAAAATATTCTGTGCACTACCGAACATGGCGTCGAAGGCAAAACGAAGCTTGGAATTGTTTAAACTGTCAATATCAAAACTATCACGGATATTTTTAAGATAAATGGCTTCCAGATTAATATACTGAATCAGTCCATGCTCCACAAGATAATTCCAATTCAGCATTTCCAGATCAAACTCATAATCGGATGAAATCAGGTTTTCAATATCCCTGACATCACGATCGAGCATGGGGCCACCGTAATCCCCTTTAAATTTTATGCCGTTAAATTCAGGGGCATTATGGCTGGCAGTGATCATTACACCACAATTTGATTTCAGTTTCAGAACACCAAGCGAAACCATAGGTGAAGTGACATAATTCTCGGAAATATAGACTCTGACATTTTTTGAAGCCAGTATTTTCGCAAATGCTTCCATGAACATTTCACCACCGAAACGGCAATCGTACCCAATAACTGCCGAAGGATTCTGATATTTACTGCTAAGCCACCTGGCCAGGGCATAGGCTACTTTGGCGACATTAGTAAGTGTGAAATCCTTAGCAATAACACCCCTCCAGCCATCAGTACCAAATTTAATTTTATCCATTATGAAAATTTTAATAAAAGTAAAGAGTGGAAAGGTAAAAAATAACGTTATTCAACTAATTTTTTTGACAACTACCTATAAATTCTCCTTTTATTAAGTTCCTTTCGGTACAATTCAGCATTCCGGTTGTGTGCGGAAAGAGTAGTAGCAAAGACATGATAACCCGAAAAGTCTGATTTTGCACACATATAGAGGTAATTATGCTTCTCGTAATCAAGCACAGCATCGATAGAGGAAATCTCCGGTAAACAGATGGGGCCGGGAGGCAATCCATCAACCCTATAGGTATTAAAGGGTGAATTAATTTGGTAATGTTTACGTAATACGCGTTTTATATTAAAATCACCTACTGCATATATTACTGTCGGATCGGCCTGCAACCGCATACCCTTTTTTATCCTGTTGAGATATACGCCTGCAATGCGGGCTTTCTCTTCATCCATATCGGTCTCCTCATTTACAATGGAGGCAAGCGTAATAATTTCTTCCCTCGATAAATTCAATTTATCAGCTTTACGCTGACGTTTACTATTCCAGAACGATTCGTATTCTGCGTGCATCCGTTCGATAAATCTATCAGCCGGGGTGTTCCAAAAGAATTCATAGGTGTTCGGAATAAACATGCAATTAATAGTATACCTGGTAAAACCGTATTTTTTTTGTACCGAATCCGACTTTAATAAGGTAAGAAGTTCTGAAGCATCGAACTCAAGCTGAAGAGCAATTCGTTCTGAAAATTGTTCCAGTGTGCGAATATTATTGAATGTCAGTTTTACAGGGTCCTGCCTGCCCGATCGAAGCATATTGATCAATTCATTATTGCTTATGCGGTTTCTGATCCGATATTTTCCCGGCTTTATTTGATTTGGATAATTCTTCTTTTGTGCTGTCCATTCCAGCGATTTAATATTACGAACCACTTTCAACTCAATTATCTTCTCTAAAACAGTTTCATAGGAAGATCCGGTAGGAATATATAAATAAGTGTTATCATCCGAGGTAATAAAAATATTTGGAGAAAAGGCCTTTCGATAAAGGCCAACCCCCTTGATGCCTAAAAGGATAATCACCACAAGAAGAATAATCATTATTCGTTTCAGCCAGACATGTGCTTTCATCGGGTGCTTTTATGTAAAACTTAATTTTTCAAGTTTATTAATAATTATAAAACTACTTGACTTAAATATTATTACATCCTCACAAACTGACGACCCTATTATAGTGATTAAATCATGCTACGGAACTTGATGCCTAAAGGTTATTTTCCGATATATTTTTACATCCATATAACCGCTACTATCAGGTTTTTATTACATATAACTGACCTGCTTCATCACGAATAACTTTCACTTTATCACCCTTTTGAATATAGCCGATCTCTGCCATGGCATCAAAAAGTTCACCTTCAATCCGGACTTTACCTGAAGGACGCAATACCGTATAAGCTGTTCCTGTTTTGCCAATCATTGCTTTCTGATGCGTATCGATTCCAATAAATCCTTCGGAACTCTCTTGCTGGGCATCGAGTGATAAACCCTTAAAAAATCCTGATGTACCAATCTTACGGCTCAGCCAGAGCGATAATCCAAAAGCAACCAGTACCGTGATAAGAATTCTGGCGAATACTTTTGCAACTAGACTCAGCGCAGCAATTCCTTCAAATTCGAATACAATATTATCGATCACTCCCAGTGTAAGGCTGGTTAGTATAAGGAGAATACCTGATATCCCTGCAATACCAAATCCCGGAATTACGAAAATTTCAAGTACCAGCAAGACAACTCCTGCAACAAATGCCAGTATTTCCCAGTTTTGCGCCAATCCTTCGATATAGAGCGGAGCAAAATATAGTAATGCTGCAATAACTGCAATGCCTAGAGGAAAACCAATACCTGGTGTCTGAAGTTCAAAGTAGATACCTCCAATGATGAGCAAAATAAGTAAACTCTGAACCACAGGGCTTAACAGAAACAGGATAATGGAATCAATACTTTTCAGATGATATTTTTTGACTTTATATTCCGAAAGACCTGCTTTATCAAGAACTTCGCCAATACTATTTGCTTTCCCCTCACAATATCCCACCTGAATTGCCTCTTCAACAGTAAGTGTAAGTACTTTCCCCGAATCAACCACTCCTTTAACTACAAGTCGCGGATCGACCATGGCTT
>CAZQCO010000082.1:4124-16204 GCA_964592225.1 uncultured Bacteroidales bacterium | reverse complement strand
CGATATTAGGATCATTAAATGAACCTGTACCACTGGATGTCCATAGCAGGCTGGAGTAGTTAGTGGCAGTTCCGTCCAGGGTATGCGTTGAACCTTCACAAATAGAAGCATCGGGACCTGCATCGGCTGTAGGCGCCGGTATAATTGTCAGGGTCATGTTATCGGCAGCATTACCACAGGGCATATTACCGAAAGCTGTGAGGGTAAGAACAACAGAACCACTGGCAATATCAGCAGCACTTGGAGTGTATATTGGGTCTTCGATATTAGGATCATTAAATGAACCTGTACCACTGGATGTCCATAGCAGGCTGGAATAATTGGTAGCTGTTCCGTTCAGGGTATGTGTCGAACCTTCGCAAATAGAGGCATCAGGGCCTGCATCGGCAGTAGGAGGTAAATTAATAGTCAAAGTCATGTTATCGGCAGCATTACCGCAGGGCGCATTACCGAAAGCTGTGAGGGTAAGGATGACAGATCCACTGGTAATATCAGCAGCACTTGGAGTGTATATCGGGTCTTCGATATTGGGATCATCAAATGAACCCGTTCCGTTGGAAGTCCACAGCAGGCTGGAGTAATTAGTTGCAGTTCCGTTCAGGGTATGGCTTGAACCGGCGCAAACAGAAGCATCGGGGCCCGCATCAGCCGTGGGAGCCGGGATAATAGTCAGGGTCATATTATCGGCAGCATTACCGCAGGGCGCATTACCGAAAGCCGTCAGTGTAAGGATGACGGATCCACTTGTAATATCTGCTGCACTCGGGGTATAAATAGGATCTTCAATATTGGGATCATTAAATGAACCTGTTCCGCTGGATGTCCATAGCAGGCTGGAATAATTGGTGGCAGTTCCGTCCAGGGTATGCGTTGAACCTTCACAAATAGAAGCATCGGGACCTGCATCGGCTGTAGGCGCCGGTATAATTGTCAGGGTCATGTTATCGGCAGCATTACCACAGGGCATATTACCGAAAGCTGTGAGGGTAAGAACAACAGAACCACTGGCAATATCAGCAGCACTTGGAGTGTATATTGGGTCTTCGATATTAGGATCATTAAATGAACCTGTACCACTGGATGTCCATAGCAGACTGGAGTAGTTAGTTGCTGTTCCGTTCAGGGCATGAGTAGATCCGACACAAATAGAAGCATCAGGGCCAGCATTGGCAGTAGGGGCTTGTATAACAACAGCTACTGTAAAAGCAGAATTTACACATGAATTTCCATCGGTCACAGTAACGGTATAGGTTCCGTCCATGGCCATAGTAGCATTAGGAGATACTACGGGGTTCTGTAGGTTGCTGGTATAGCCGTTAGGCCCTGTCCAGCTATAGGAAGTCATTCCATTGGGAAGGGCAAATACCTGTAATAGTTGTCCTTCGCACACAGGGCCATTATTGCTGGCCGTAGGTGTAGGGAGTGGATTTACAACAACAGTGGTATTGGCAGTATTCGAACAGCCATTGGCATCGGTAACCGTAACGGTATAGATACCTGCCATAGCAGGTGTGGCGCTAGGTGATACCTGTGGATTTTGCTGGTTACTAATATAACCGTTGGGACCTGACCAACTATAGGAGGTCATCCCGTTGGGTAAACTGGAGAGATTTAAAGGGCTTCCTACACAAACCGGGCTATTACTTGAAGCACTGGCAACAGGATTTGGATATTCAGCCACAATAGCATCCGGTACCTGCCGGGCGATACATCCATTGTTATCGATCACATAAACTCTGTATGTTCCTCCAGCCAGATTTGTGAACACATTGGTTTCCTGGAATGTTGAGTCGGAGGTAGCTACTCTGACAATAGCATAATCCAGATCCCCGGTTCCTCCACTTCCGTTTACGGTTATGGTACCATTTGTAAATCCCTGGCATGTTCCTGTTGTTACAGAACTTACGATGATTTGATCTGGAATATAACCGGGATAGTAATTTTTAAAGAATAGTATGGTAGATATGACCTGACATGATTTTTGGTCGGTAATAGTTACTGAATGTATACCCTGGCCAATTCCTGTTGCTATTTGCGTATTATCTCCGTTGCTCCATGCATAGGAATAGGGAGGTACTCCGCCTTTTGGATTGGCTCTGATTTCGGCATCGTTGCCGTCGAAACAAGTCAGTCCTTTTACTACTGTAATCGGATCGAAACCTAGGTATTGAATGGTAAATTCGAAAGCACCTACAAAACTTCCCCATGGTGATCCGGCAACAGCATCGTTATCATAAACAATAACTCCATAAGTTCCCTGATTTAAATTCTGAAATACAGCAAAAGCATCTAATGTGAACTCCTTGGAGGCAAGCGGTGTTCCTAAAATACCTCCTGATCTTATAAAGTAATTATACCTGGCAGATCCACCGGTTACTGTCACTGTTACCATACCCCTGTTTGTTCCTGAACAACCCACAATATCAGTTGTGTAGTTGATAACCTGACTATTTAGGTTTTGATTAAAGAATAATGGAATAATCAGAAGGAAAAACCACTTTGTAAGGTTCCGGAGAGTATTTGTTTTTGTCATGATATTTTCAATTTAAAAGAGGTTCGAAAACTAATCAATAACTTACCGGTCATCCCGAATATGAGCTTCAGTCGAGAGTTGAATTTGTTTTACACGTCGTAAACCATCTTTATCGGAAACTACAATAAAGTATGGTTTCCTATTCAGGTTACTAAAAGTATAGTTTAATGAATTAGTTTTTCCGCTGGTTTCAATTTCATTTCCATTTTCCCATGGTTCTGCATCCCAAAGGGAGTAAGTAAATTCCGGTTCTCCCGTTAAAATAGTAACAGCAACATCAATTCTATCAGATGAAATCTGAATTACTTCAGTTGAGAAGTCCAGATTTTCAGTAGTAATAAAATTACTGAAAAAGACTGTTATCAGGATAAGTGACAATAGGACGATATTTTTTTTGCTATTCATAATAGTTAGTATTATTCTTCAACAATATCGGGTATTACGTACTGATTAAATAAAATGGTGACTTTTACCGGGCCACAATTATTTGCATCATTTATTATGCAGGAATATGTTCCCTGTCCGACATTTTTAATTACAGGAGCAGTTTTATTTTCTCCTTCAATATCCCAGCTATATGTATAAGGAGGAACTCCACCCATTGGAGAGGCCTTTAAAATAGCGTCATTGGCATTGAGGGCGGATAGTTTTTTCTCCACCACTATTTTTTCCGATACAAATTTATCAGGTTGTAATACTTCAATGCTTTGTGTAAATGAATATCCTTTATCGCTTTTTATCTCGATAAAATATTTCCCCGCAGTTAAACCGGAAGCATTGAAAATGGTTGTATTATTTTCTTGTTGTGCTTCTATAGGATTTCCGGAAGGAGAATATTTATAAATTTGTGCAGTAAATACCTGTGAAACATCCGGGATTGTTATTTTGATTTTTCCATCCGAAGCGTCAAAACAACTTACAGGGGAGGAGATAATTTTTACCTCAGGCTCGTTCCCCAAAATTTCCCTGCCAAAAAAGCAAAGAAATAGTATGGCTATCAATGAGCTATGAGAGAGCATTTCTGAGATAGTTTTATTGTACTTCCTTTTCACCCGTATTCTAGTAAATAGTTCTACGCACCCGAAATAATTTATGTTACAAGACTTGTGGCTTCTTTTCGGCTTCAACTCATAAAAATAAAGTAAAAAGTGAGGGTAATGAAGTTAGGTAATTTTATGCTATAAGTATAATACATACAGATTATTGTTTAAGTATCAGAAAATCAGATTGTTATTAACAAGATGCCCATTTTCTGTTTGTTAATAAATATTTGATTCTCAATTGAAAGTGGTAAACGGATTATGAGCCAGATCGAATATCACCAGATTTTTCAAATTTCTGGGTTAAAGGGAATAATTCTCACATGTTAAGTATTTGATAATCGGTACTAAGAAGCGTAAAGTAAACGCTCTGATTTTTAAATGTATTCTTTATTTTCAGGGGAAAGATATTTGCGGGTAATAAAACGGATCGGATACCATGATGCAAAAAATCCTATTGTTGTAATAGTGATGAGTACCAGAATAATATCTTTTACCATAATTTTTATCGGGTAAGCATCAATCACAAATGATTCGGCTCCCTGTAGCTTAATGATACCATAATGTTGCTGAATAAGACAGATGATTGTACCAATCAACAAACCGGTAATGGCTCCAATAGATGAAATAATCAAGCCTTCCAGAAGGAATACTTTTTTTATTGTTTTCATATTAGAACCCAGATGACGCAGGGTTTGAATATCATTTTTCTTTTCGATAATGAGCATGGTTAGTGTGCCCACCACATTGAACGAGGCAACCAGTAAAATAAATACGAGGATAAAAAATATGGCCCATTTTTCTGACTGCATGGTCTTATATAGCAGTTCGTTTTGCTGAATACGGTTTTTGACATTTAACTTTTCTCCCAGGATATGCTGGATTCGTTTTTGAACCCGGTATATATTACTTCCTGGCGCAAGTTTCACCTCCAATGCCGTTATTTCATTGTTTTTATAATCAAAAAGTGAGCGGGCAAAATCAATGGGTACTATAATATATCTGATTTCAATTTCAGGTTGGGATGAAAAAAAACCAGCTGGTTGAATGAGTTTGGAATTTAAAGCTCTGTTCGGATCAAGTGATATTTTTTCGGTCCTGCGGGGAACAATTATTCTCAGAGTTTCAAAGAATTCTGTATCGATATTCAGCATGTATTTTATACTTCGACCAATAACAGCATAGGGAGTTGACTGATCCCATAATTTATATTCGCCATCCCACATCATGGTATCGATGCCTGTCACTTCATCGTAATTATCGCTGACTCCTCTCACTGTGGCGGCAGTTTGCCGGTCGTCATATAATATAAGAGCATTTTCTTCGGCAATTTGTGCAATATCATCGACGTCTTCCAGTAATTTGATACTATGCAAAGTATCAGGATCGATTACAAATGTTTTTCCATAGTTGGGTAATATTTCCAGATCGGCATAAAACGAATTGAATAAATCCCTGACAACAGAATCGAAACCATTAAATACTGATAGCACAATGATAAAAGCGATTGTACCTACCGAAATACCAACAATAGAAATAGTTGCGATTATATTGATTGCGTTGTGCGATTTCTTGGCAAAAACATAACGCCGTGCTATGTAAAGAGGAAAATTCAAGATTTATTCTTTGAGTAAGTTTTCAATATTTTCAATATAATCCAGGGAATCATCCAGGTAAAACATAATATCAGGAATTTTTTTTACCTGGTGTCTTAATTTTCTGCCTAATTCATTTCTGAAAAGGCCACGATGATCATTCATTTTTAAAATAGTATCGCTGGAATCTGTTGAAGGAAAAACGCTGATAAAAATTCGGGCCATACTCAAATCGGGAGTAATACGGACATTTGTAACCGTAAGCATTTTTCCGCTAAAGATCTCTCTTGAATGGATCTGGATTATTTCGGCAATATCCTTCTGTATTTGTTTGGCTACTTTATTTTGTCGGGTTGTCATTTGACAATTTTTTCATGGAATTACAAAAATACAAGAAAATCACACTTTCAATCAATTGCTTTGCTTCATAGTTCATAAAAGCCTTAACATATTATTGTTTTAATAAATAACAGAACTTTCCTTTCATTATTCTGTTTCTGCCATAGATTAAATAATGAAACCTGAACCGGATTAAGTAAAATTGGCACTTTATTTGTCATACCTATACTATTGAGTTGCATATTTTATATCAATCACTATCTTTGTCAGTTTCAAATAAGTAAATAACTAAAAGTCTGATTTTTATGCGAAGAATTCAAATGTATTTCAGGATTATAGGAAGTCTGTTGATAATCTTCCTGGTATCTGGCGTTTCGGCGCAAACACTGGACGAAGCAAGAGCCTTATACAACGATGGTGGTTCTGCAGTTCAGGAAGGGGATATCGAACTGGCTATTCAGAAGTTTAACGAATGCGTCAGCATTTGTGAGACACTGTACGAAGAAGAAGAAGATCTGGATGCTGAAAGTCTTATGATTACCATTCAGCAGAAGATACCTAAATTATACTACCAACTCAGTGTTAACAAATTAAAGGAAAGGAATATTAGTACTGGTCTTGAATATGCCCTCAAAGCGAAAGAGACTTCGGAAGAATATGGTGATAGCGAGACCTTGGAAAAATCCGTAGAATTGCTGGGTAAGATCTATTATAGCTTGGGATTATCGAAATACAAAGCTGAAGATTTCGATGAGGCATTAGTTCAGTTAGACAATGCTATTGCTGAAGATAATAATCTTAAAGCATACAATTTAAAACTGGTTATTCTTAAAGAGAGAGGTGAGGAAGAGCTTCTTATTGAAGCTTCCAAAGTTGCAATAGCTGCAGCGGAAACAGCTAATGATACTGAATATAAAGAAAAGTTCACTCAGCTGGCAGGTAATTACTTTTATAACGAAGGAATATTGGCCAAACAGTCATCCGATTATGACAAAGCCTTACAGAAAATACTTATTTCATTAGAATTTAATGCTGAAAATGCGGATGCTTATTTTTTGTTAACATCTATATACAATTCAAAGTCGGATTGGGATAATGCAATAGCAGCAGCTAGTGAAGGATTGAAATATGAAACTAACGGAAATCAGGCAAGATTTAACTATGAGTTGGGTAATGCCTATTTTGGAAAAGGTGATAGTGCAGCTGCTTGCGAAGCCTATTCAAAGTCTGCAGTAGGCGAATATACTGAAAATGCCAATTATCAGATGGAGCATGTTGTAAAATGTAATTAACTATATATTTGGAAATATTAAAAAGCTGCCGTATTTTACTGCAGCTTTTTTTATTCCGTTAAGCTTAATAATACAAGGCACAAAATGGACTACTTAAGCATAAAAGACTGGGCTTCCGACGACCGGCCACGGGAAAAACTAATAAAGAAAGGCGTTCAGAGTTTATCCGATGCAGAATTGCTGGCTATTATTATTGGTAGTGGAACTCGCGAAGTTTCTGCCGTCGAGTTGGCGAGACAGATTTTATCGATGGCTGAAAATAATCTTTTGTTACTAGGCAAAAAATCGGTCTCCGATCTGGTGAAAATAAAGGGTATTGGTGAGGCAAAAGCTATTGCACTTGTTGCTACTTTCGAACTTGGCCGTCGACGCAACCAGGCAGAATCTGTCGACAGAAAACGGGTGACTTCAAGTAAAGAAGTATTCAATTACATTCAAGCTAAATTGTCCGATCTGCAGCATGAGGAATTCTGGGTATTATTTCTTAACCGTTCCAACCGGATAATCGACACCTATAACTTAAGCAAAGGAGGCATATCAGGAACTGTTATTGATATTCGGATAATTCTTAAAAAGGCTTTGGAATTACTCGCTTCGGGAATAATTATCTGTCATAATCATCCTTCAGGTAATACCGAACCTAGCGATAATGACAAGCAGGTTACGGAAAAGCTTAAAATTGCCGCAAACCAGATGGACATTAAACTGCTCGATCACATTATTGTCTCAGATAATTCATACTTAAGTTTCAGTGACGAAGGGCTTATTTAATTTTCTCCTGAGGTTTAAAAATACTTTGATGTTCCAATCGTTCGACTTTCCCGGTGTCAGTGCATTCATCTAAAAGTTGAACCATATTCATATTAAATATGGGATGAATTAGATCCGGGGCGATCTCACATAAAGGTTCCAGTGTAAACCTTCGCCGATGCATTTGTGGATGTGGGACAGTTAGCTTTTTATTATGAATTATCTCATTTCCGTATAGCAGAAGATCAATATCAATAGTACGCGCCTCGTAGGTGCCCTTCTTTCTCTTTCTCCCCAACAGGTTTTCAATTTCCAGGCAGAGAGCCAGAACCTTCAACGCGCTATAATTCGTGTTGATAATAATAACCTGATTATAAAAATCCTCTTTATGTTTAAATCCCCAGGGTTCGCTAATGTATATAGCCGATTTAGTAATAATATTACCTATTTTCTCTCCAATCAACATTTCTGCATCTTCAAGATATTTCTTTTTATCACCCAGATTGCTTCCCAGCAGTAAATAAACATTTTGCATATAATAGGTAGTTTAAAATTTCCTGTGATTGTCAATTTCAGTTGATTATCACCGGCAATCGTATTATAGTGTGATAAAAATAAGTTAATTTTAACTCAGTTCGAATTTAATATAAAAACTATGAAAAGATTTTTAACCTATTTGTTAGCCACAGTTGTTGGTATTATTCTTTCTTCTATTGTGCTCTTTTTCATTTCGATGGGTATTATAAGTGCTATAGTATCGAGACAGGATAAAACAGTTGAAATTAAACCCAATACTGTACTTTGCCTTAAACTTGATCAACCCATTGTTGATAGAAAACCTTCAACACCTTTTAATTTGGGTAGTATTACTGGAAATCAAAAAATCGGACTTAACGAGCTGTTAACTAATATTGATAAAGCAAAGAACGATGACAATATTTCCGGCATATACCTCGATTTATCTTATATCCCTGCAGGGTTCAGTACTATTGAGGAAATTCGCAATGCGCTTCTCGATTTTCGAAGTTCAGGTAAGTTTGTAGTAGTAAATGGCAAAATTCTTACGCAGGGAGCTTATTACCTGGCAACTGCTGCCGATGCTATTTATCTTAATCCTGCCGGTTTTATGGAATGGGTTGGCTTGCGAACGCAGAGTCCGTTTTTTAAAAATACCCTGAAAAAACTAGATATTGAAGCCACTGTTGTGCGGTACGGGAAATTTAAAAGTGCCGCAGAAAGTTTTACAGAAGATGGCTACAGTCCTGAAAACAGGGAACAGTTGAAACAACTGATTTCAACTATCTGGGAGAATATTTGCAGCAATATTTCCATACAAAGGGATATTTCACCTGAAAAGCTGGACGAGATTGCTGAGAAACTTCTTGTTCAGAATCCATTGTCAGCTTATAAACTGGGTATGGTCGATAGCCTGTTATACGAAGATGAAGTATTAGCTATTTTGAAGAATAAAACAGGTGTCGATCAGTCGAAAAATCTAAATACGGTGAAGTTGGCCGAATATAAAAGAGTGCCTGTTCATCGTACGTATAAGGGACTTGCAAAAGATAAGATTGCCGTAATTTATGCATCGGGCGAAATCGTTGATTTTAATGGTGACGATCAGTCGATAGAAGCTGATAAATTTGTCGAAACCATACGAAAAGCACGTAAAGATTCTTCGATTAAAGCGATTGTGCTGCGTGTCAATTCTCCGGGAGGAAGTGCCTTTGCTTCGGAAGTAATCTGGCATGAGCTTGAGCTTGCGCGGGCAGATAAACCTTTAATTGTTTCAATGGGCGATGTAGCCGCATCGGGGGGGTATTATATTTCCTGTATTGCTGATACGATACTCGCACAGCCTTCCACCATTACCGGTTCTATTGGAGTTATAGGAATGTATCTGAATATGGAGGGACTTTTTGATAAGGCAGGTATTAATTTCGATACGGAAAAAACCAATACTTATTCCGATTTTCTTTCGGGTCTGCGTCCCGTAAGTCAGTATGAACTGAATTACTGGCAAAACATGGTCGATTCTATCTATTTTACATTTGTCAGAAGAGTAGATAAAGGGCGCGAATTGAATTTTGAACAGATCGATGCTATCGGGCAGGGCAGAGTATGGTCGGGAGTCGATGCTATGGAAATTGGTCTGGTTGATAAGATGGGAGGATTGAATGATGCCATCGAAATTGCAAAAAATATGGCAGGTCTCGATGAAAAATACCGTATTGTTGAACTCCCAAAACTGGAGGACCCAATTGAAAAACTATTGAAAGAATTAGCACAGGGAGTAAAACTCAGAGCCCTGGGAAATGAGCTTGGGATCGATGAAAATTATATTCATACACTCAGACGTCTTGTACAGAATCAAGGTATTCTGACCCGCATGCCCTTTGATATTTCAATATATTAAGTTTTATTTAGATAGTAATTCATATACTGAGCCTCTTGCTTCATGGAAATCACACCTGATGTAAGAGGCTCTGTTTTTTGCTAATATTTTCTTTGCTTCACTTGTCATAGACTCTGTTAATCTTGTGTTTACAAGGTATTCAATGAATTATTTCAGCTGACTAAATTCTTATTTTCCCTGGTTCAGTTTGGCTTGATTTAAGGAGGTAATCTTATTTAGACATAGTTTTATCTAAGAATAAAAGATATCGTTATCTTTTATTCTTATGTTTACATCTCATTAAAACCAACATACTACACATATGAAAAAATTCAACCTTGCTATTCTGACATTAACTGTTTTTTTACTAATTAACATACAACAAACCAGCGCCCGGCCCATATTCGAAGGAGAAGCTGAAATCAACAATTATTTTAGTTACAAAATTCAAACAGATATCAGCTTTATTTTTACAAACAATCTGACTGACAGCTCTCCGGATTTTACTCTGACCGGAAAATCACACGCTAATATTTATAATTTAGATATAAAGCATTTGCAAAACATAGTCAGAGTAGAATTTGAAACGAAAATGGATATTGAAGAATGGATGCTTGATGTAAAAGACGATTGCTGGATAATCGATTCGGAAGAACCATTAAAACTGGAATACTGGATGCTGGATCCCTGCGATTGGCTTTGTCAGAATTAGACTCTTAAATTTTTTCCTGATACTGCCTGAAGGTTATTAAACTTTATCCCTAAACTCTAATTTAGTGCAGTAAATAATTTCAGTATCTTTCTTTTCTTTATTGAATCCCGTATAGTATATTCTCGTTAATTCCTTATTTAATTCGATTGAAATTTCTTTCAGTATCTTAAGCCTTTTCTTGAGAAATTATAAATAATTGCTTTTATTAGCGGTGCAAAATCAATTACCGGTTTTGCTCAAACCAGGTATTTATGGCTGCACGAAATCTTCGTCGATCATTAGCTCCCGTTTTATTTCCCCTTTCTTTGCTATATGGAATGGTTACGGGTATCCGTAACTTACTTTTCGACCTGAAGATTTTAAAATCTGTTGAATTTGATTTTCCGGTTATTTCGGTTGGAAATATCACAGTTGGAGGCACAGGAAAGACTCCTCATGTGGAGTATTTAATCGAACTGCTTTCCGAAAAATTTAAGCTTGCTGTTCTGAGCCGCGGCTACAAACGTAATACCAGGGGTTTTATTCTGGCTGATAAAAATACAGGACCCGAAGAAATTGGCGATGAATCATACCAGATCCATCGGAAATTCGATGAGGTGGCAGTTGCAGTTGATGAAAAACGCGTTCACGGGATTCAACTGTTAAAAAAGAAAATTAGACAGCTGCAATGCGTTATCCTCGACGATGCTTATCAGCACAGGCATGTTCATCCGGGTATGTCCATACTATTAATTGATTATCACCGGCCTTTAAGTAAAGATCACTTACTTCCGATGGGTGATCTTCGTGAAAGGAAACATGGTATAAGCCGGGCAAATATAGTTATTGTCACTAAAGTTCCGCATGATATTAAACCCATTGAAAAACGTTTATGGATCAAGGATCTGGATTTATTTCCCTATCAGTTTCTTTATTTTACTACACTGGAATATGGAAAATTAACGCCTGTTTATGGAGGGAAACAGAAAAAAATCAATCCTGATGAACAGGACCGGAAATCGACAGGAATTATTCTTGTTACCGGAATAGCTAATCCCGAACCTCTTATTCGCCAATTAAAAAGCACCTTTCATTCGGTTCATTTTATAAGATATCCCGACCATCATAAGTATTCACCGGCAGATATGGATAAAATGCATCAAAAACTCAATGCCCTGAATGAGAAAAATAAGTTGATTGTTACTACCGAGAAAGATGCTGTAAAAATCGGACAATTGGAAGATCCAGACTTGGATGTGAAGGAATTAATGTACTATCTTCCTGTAAAAATTAAATTTATCGGCGCAAAGCAGGATGAATTCAACAAGAGTGTACTGAAATATGTTTCAAAAAATAAACGAATCGGTCGCCTGCATAGCTAAGCTAACCTCCATTCAACCTTCGACCGGGATTATACTGGGAAGCGGACTGGGTGCTTTTGTCGA
>CAZQCO010000082.1:0-4024 GCA_964592225.1 uncultured Bacteroidales bacterium | reverse complement strand
GGGATTAACCCGGATTTTAAAACAGGTGACCTGATGGTGATAAGCGATCATATTAACCTGATGCCCTCTCCGCTGATTGGAGATTACGATAAGCAGCTGGGGCCTCGTTTCTCCGATATGAGCCGGGCTTACGATGCTGAGCTTATTGACCGGGCATTAGCTGTAGCAAAGAAAGCCGGTATTCCGGTACGGCAGGGTGTTTATGTGGGTGTAACGGGACCTACCTATGAAACTCCGGCTGAATATAAATTCTTCAGAATAATAGGGGGCGATGCTGTGGGCATGTCGACTGTTCCCGAGGTGATTGTAGCCCGGCAAATGGACTTGCGCTGTCTGGCTATTAGTGTAATAACCGACCTGGGAATACCCGGCAAAATTGAATTCCTTTCGCACCATAAAGTTCAGAAAGCTGCCATGAAAGCCGAACCAAAGCTGGCCGAAATTTTCAAAGGGATAATTAAGAAATTCTGAACAATCAATACTCGTGCAACTGATATCCGGATTGACCGGCCTAACGAAATCTACCCATAATCTCTTTCTGCATATTCCGATTATTACGTAACATTTCTTAGTTTTGTGAGCTGTAAAACAAATCAGCCTATTTTATCATAACATGACTAAAAAAAGAGTATTATCCTGCATTCAGCCTACCGGCGATTTACATCTGGGAAATTATTTCGGAGCCATAAAAAACTGGGTGAAAATTCAGGATCAGTTTGAATGTTTTTACGGAGTTGTCGATCTACATGCCATGACCATGTCTTACGATCCAAAAACCCTGAAAGAAAACACTCTTCAGATGATGGCCGAGTTACTGGCTTGCGGTATCGATCCTGAAAAATCGGTTCTTTTTATACAATCTCTGGTTCCGCAACATACCGAGTTGGCCTGGATCTTTAATTGTGTGACTTCCTATGGCGAACTTACACGCATGACCCAGTTCAAGGACAAATCGGACCAGGTGGAAAGCAGTGGCAGCGGGCATTTTATTTCGGCAGGTTTGTTTACATATCCTGTGCTGCAGGCTGCCGATATATTGATATATAAAGCCGACTATGTTCCGGTGGGTATCGACCAGGTACAGCACCTGGAATTGTCGCGCAATATTGCGGTTCGTTTCAACAGACAGTTCGGCGACTATTTTCCTGAACCAAAACCCCTGTTGACGGATATTCCCAAGTTGACTTCGCTAGCCGATCCGACGAAAAAAATGAGCAAGAGTCTGGGTGAAAAGCATTATGTGGGTTTGTTCGAAGAGGAAGCCTCTATTCGTAAAAAAGTGAGATCGGCGGTTACCGATACCGGCGACCAGCAAGGCGATGCAATGAGTCCCGGGGTTGAAAACCTGTTTAACCTGATCAATGCCTGCGGGAAACAGGAGGAGTACAACAGGCTGATGAGCGATTATAAAAACGGGAGCCTTAAATACAAAGATCTGAAGGAAGTGACTGCTGAGGCATTAGTGGAACTTACCCAGCCTTTGCGCCGGAAAAAGCAGGAACTGATGAAGGACCACACGTACATTGAGAAGCTATCCGTACAATTGTCGGAGAAGGCAGAGGAGGTAGCTTCAAAAACACTTGCTGAAGTAAGGAAACTGACCGGATTACTCTGAACCATTTAGAAAAACCGGATCAATAATTTAGTAACCAGCATCTTCTTTCATCTTATTAAGAGACCTGTTTTGACTTTCACAATTTCGTCGCATAGTAACTCAAATCCCTTATAAAAATTGGCAGATGCGACGATTTTATTTTCGGTTAACCTACCCCGGGTAAAACCCGGGGTTATTAATACCAGCCTGTAAGGCTGGCAGGTTTCAGCCTTTCAGATAATATGGCTATCCAAAACCTATATAACAATAAAAAAGCCCCGTTAAAAACGAGGCTTGCCCTGAAATACTGTTCAGAATATATATTGATAAGAACTGTTGTATATATGATACACAAATAGTGTGCCATTAAAAACTACAATCCAACGAATTTTCATCCCTGCCTGTATCCGGCCATACACGGGAAATGTTTCAAGAGGGAGGATGTACAGGAACAGATGCGGAATTATTTACAGGAGAAAATTGAATGAAGGATGAAGTGTGGAGAATCCAGGAGTCAGAATTAAGAAGAACAGGATCTCCGGCCACTAGTTTGTCTAAACTGTTTGATTTTCAGCAGGGAATTTGTAATTTGCCCTATAGTAAACGCTTTGGTTTGTACAGTGGATTTACTATATTACAAAAAGTGATAGCAGGAACAGAAACCTTCTGTTATTTCCTCTCATACAAGGGGATATCAGTTATAAATATAAGGTATCTATCGGTGTTACAAAAGAGTTATGCAGCATGCAAATATGCAAATGGTTCAAATATATTATATCCATATGATTATTATACCTTAGATTCTTAAACCTTATAATTAAAAACAAAAAGTATGAAAAAAAGAAAAGGAGTATCAGCTGTATTGCTTCCATTAGTAATTACAATTATTCTTTATTTGGTTTTTTATTCCACCATTGAGTGTAAGCCAAATCATGTTGGATTTTGGTTTGTTTTGGCGTTAGGGATGTCATTAGGTGTTGCGTTGACTCTATTAATTCTATGGTCAAGAGAAAAGGATAAGGCCTAGTTTATTGAATTAGATAATTATAATCTTCTAAGAAGTGCATCACAGATAGATAGAGCCAACAAATGCACGACTGCACCACACCGCGTAAAATCAAGGCGGGATGTAGTGGCGGTCTGACAAGTATGTCAGCCCCATTCCCGCTCAATTTTTACGGGGGATCGTTAACGCGCATTGTTAAGGCGACCATACAAATCATTGAGAAATTCTAGTTTAAGCATTTGATATTTTCGAATTTTTCGGACAGCAAAGTATGATACAAAAAGACCTATAAGGGTTCCAACAACTAGTCCGATTATTGATTCTTTTGTATTAAGAACTTCAATGAATGTTTTATTCTCAAAATATACATGAATTGACAAAACCGTTAAGGTATAAAGGATTGGGATAAGTAGCACGTATAACTTACTTTGTTTGCCAGTTAACCACTTGGATAATAGATGAATCCTCACTTCTAACCACTCTTTTAAAGGTTGATTATATCTATTGTTTTGCAATTTATACCATGATATCATTCCTGAAAAAAGAGCAATTGTGGTGATTAATCCAAGGGTCAGATTATTAATTATATAAATCAAATCATCTTGACGATTAAGTGAAGTAATAGTTAAATAAATTATGAGAGCAATACAAACAAGAATTGAAATGCTCATGGGTAACAAGAACTTATTTAAAGTTTGCTTAGTTTTCGATGTCAACAATAGATTCAATTCTTCGATTGATTTCTGGGGAATCCCTGCATTTATATTTTTCCAGATTTTTTGCAACTCAATATTCTCCATGATTCAAGGTGTTAATATTTTGTTTAAGTAACTCTTTGGCTCTGTTAATTCGTACTCCAACATTTGATTTTGAGATTCCAATAATATTGGCTATTTCACTGTAACTTTTTTCTTCCAAGTACAGAAGCATAATTGATTTATCGATTCCATTAAGATTATAGATTGCATTTAATAATAATTGTAATGATTCATTCTTTGATATTTCATCGATAATATTTGATTTATCTGGTAATTCTGGAATTTCATCTCTGTAGTGGATTCGAGACTCCCTCTTAATTCTGGAAATGGAAGTGTTTATTGATACAGAATAAATCCATGAACCAATACTATCTTTATTCTTCAAATTTGGATACGATTTCCATAGTTGATAAGTGATTTCCTGAAAGTTATCTTCACGATCAGACTCATTTTTGAAATAAACCAGATTGACTTTGTGTAAGATGCCTTGATAATTGCTTAATATTTCGAGAAATTCTTCTTTGAGAGATTTCATTCTAAATTCATTTCTATTAAAGTATCATTTGTATGATAAATATTACAACAAAAACGGAAAATATATCAAAAGGTGAGTCGTCTGACAATATATTTGAAGATAATAACAACAACAACGTGCTAACAGCCAAT
>CAZQCO010000081.1:14596-17163 GCA_964592225.1 uncultured Bacteroidales bacterium | reverse complement strand
AAATTTTGACAAAGAAACAGAAAAAAAAAAGTGCAGAAAAGAATTATAGTGCTTTAATACCTCTAATATTTAAAAAAATCGATTAATACCTATTTTTTATTTTGTAACTTAAACTAATCAATTACAGTACAGCTTTATATTTTGTACCAGGTACGTTCTTTAGTCAATATTTTTATTATTACTTAGTTTTCAGTTATTTAGAAAAAGTCGAATAATATATACTACAAATTTAAGAGTTAAGGCATATGAAAAAACTACTACATGAAAACCGTGAGCTTTCGGCTCGTTTGACCGGGTATGCTGTAGCAGCCGGCGCAATAGTTGCTCTAACACCGACCCTTTTTGGGCAGGTTCAGTACTCAGGGATTCAGAATATTCTGGTTGATTATCCCGGAACCTATAATCTTGATATGGATGGTGACGCTAATATCGATTTTGAATTTGTTTTGGATGGTTGGGCTTTTTCGACTAGTACGTTCTTCTATGAGTTATACCGTGGAAATATCGTAAATCCGGTGAGTGGAACCTATGCCAATAGCTGGATGGTAGGTACTTCTGGCGCTATGGGACTTAGTGCATCTTTTACTGTCGATTCGAGTTGGACAGCATGGTCCAATAATACTGGTATAGGTTGGAGTGGAATACTAGGAATGTACTCAACTTTTTTTGGCGCGACTTATACTTATGGAAATTTCCTGGGCCAGGAAAAATACATCGGGGTACGCTTTATTATTGGTGTAGACCAGCATTATGGATGGATCCGTGCCTCAATGACTCCGGATGCCCGACATTTAACGTTGCACGATTGGGCCTATGAAACCACTCCAGGTGGCGGTATCACAACTGATGATACCTGGGGTCCCGTTCCTACACTTACACCCGGAGTCCCGGCCCGTACCAACATTCAGGTTGCTTCGGTGAACGTAAGTTTCGACGAACCGGCTATAGGACTTACCATCGACGATTTTTCAATAAGCAACGGAAATGCTACCGGGTTAACAACCATTACTCCCGGACTTGAGTATACATTGGAGGTATCAGCTATTTTAAATGGTACAGTGCAGGTTACTCTGCCGGCTGGTGCGGTAACCGATAACTCACTAAACGATAATGAGGAAAGTATTACAAGCTGGATGTTTGACAATACGGGTCCTGTAATAACTTTCGATACCGGAATTCCGGGTGCTACCAATCAACCAACTGTAACTTTGGGTATCAGCTTTAGCGAGGAAGTATCGGGAATGGAACTGGGCGACCTGGTTGTAACAAACGGTGCTGCGGCTAATCTGACAGAAGTTGCACCGGGTCTTGAATATACGGTCGAGGTTACGGCTATCGGCGAAGGAGAGGTGATAGTTAATTTACCGGCAGGAGCAGTTACTGATCTGGCTGGTAATGACAATACACCGTCTTCAATTAGCTGGCTGTATGATATTACTGCACCTGTTGTAACCTTTGATAGCGGAATTCCGGGCGCTACCAATCAACCAACTGTAACTTTGGGTATCAGCTTTAGCGAGGAAGTATCGGGAATGGAACTGGGCGACCTGGTTGTAACAAACGGCGCTGCGGCTAATCTGACTGAGGTTACACCCAACCTGGAATATACAGTTGAAATAACAGCTACGGCCGAAGGTGAAGTGATTGTGGAATTACCCTCTGCTACCGTATCGGATGTTGCCGGCAATGATAATACGGCCGGTACCGTAAATTGGGATTATGATCTGACTTCACCTCAGGTAACACTTGAACAGGATATTACCGGACCGACAAATTTGGTTACCGTAGAAGTTACCGTTCAATTTGATGAAGCTATTGAAGGACTTACAGCGGGAGATTTCACGGTTACAAACGGGTCGGCTTCAAATCTGGTTGAGGTAACTGTAGGAACCGTGTTCACCATAGAGGTTACTGCTGCCGCTGATGGTAGTGTGACTGTTGAATTACCGGCTGCCACTGTAACCGATATAGCCGGAAACGACAATACAACCGGTTCGACCAGTTGGGTTTACGATGGTACGGCACCTTCCGTAGTTTTCGATGCAGGCGTGACAGGTTCAACTACTGAACAGACCGTGAATGTATCGGTCAGTTTCAGCGAAGCTATTGAAGGTCTTACTGTCGGGGACTTTATTGCTACCAATGCCAATGTCAGTAATCTGGCAACTGTAACAGCAGGAACTGCTTACACAGTTGATGTGACTGCTGTAACCGGTGGTGTTGTATCACTTGAACTGCCTGCCGGATCGGTCACCGATGAAGCGGGTAATGAGAATGCTGCCGCTTCGGTAAGCTATACCTGGGAATCCGGCGTTGCTTTGGATAACATAACTGATAATTTAATCAGTTTGTATCCGAATCCCGTCGGCGACCATCTTACCATTGAGCTAAAACAGGAAGCCAACATCACAATCACCTATATGACAGGCCAGGTAGCCCTGATAAAGCAAAATGTACTGAACGATGTGATTGATGTAAGCGGACTTTCCGCGGGCATATACCTGATACATATCGAAACTGACGAAGGCGTTAATATCTATAAATTCATTAAAGAATAACATATTCTG